>JACIWU010000087.1 GCA_014360805.1 Chloroflexota bacterium | reverse complement strand
ATTACTCATTACAAATACGTTGAAGAAAGCACAGGTAGAAGGTATCAGTTATGTGACTTTACACAAAAGGGGCAGGGCCCTGCAAGAAGGTTTGGAAATAGAGGTTGGCTTGAACCTCCTCCAGGCAAACACTGGATTTGGTCTCAAGAGAAAATAGACAAAGGAATACGAGATGGCCGCATTGTTTTTACTACGGGCAAGATGCCCCGTTTGAAAAGATACTTGGATGAGACTTGGGGTAACCCTATAGAAGATATTTGGATTGATATTCCTCCTATTAACTCAATGTCGTTAGAAAGAGTTGATTATGCAACCCAAAAACCCGAAGCCCTGATGGAGCGCATCATCCGCGCTTCCTCCAACGAAGGCGACCTGGTGGCCGATTTCTTCTGCGGCTCCGGCACCACGTTGGCGGTGGCCGAAAAACTGGGCCGCCGCTGGATCGGCGCGGATTTGGGCCGCTACGCCATCCACGTCTCCCGCAAGCGCCTCATTCAGGTCCAGCGCGAACTGCACGAGCAGGGCAAGCCCTACCGCTCCTTTGATGTCTACAACCTGGGGCGCTACGAGCGTCAGTGGTGGCAACTGGAGCGACTGAAGGGCGCCGATGAGGAGCACCGCCGCGTCGTCCTGCGCTTCTACAAAGCCGCCCCTTTTGGAGTGCTGGAGCCAGGCTCCAGCACAACCCCAGGCTCCAGCAGTCCAAACAGTTTGCTGCACGGCAAGAAGGGCGCGGCCTACGTCCACGTGGCCCAGATTGACAGCATCTTCACCTACGACGAACTGCGCGCCGTGGCCGAGGCCGCCCGCGCCGCCGGCGGGCGCGAACTGCACTGCCTGGCATGGGAGTTTGAGATGGAACTGGGGCGCAAAAAAGAGGCCCTGGAAGCCGAATACGATCTTACCATTCGCCTGAAGTACATCCCGCGCGAGATCATGGAGCCCAACCGCACCGAGGTGCAGTTCTTTGAGGCTGGCGTGCTGGAAGCCAAAGTTGTATGGAATGCTGAAGCGTGGCTTCAGCAATCCAAAAAAGCCACGCTTCAGCAATCCAAAGCGGTGGATGTGGAACTGGTGCACTTCATGCCTGCCCTGGCCGAAGCGCCGGAGAAAGAGATTGAAGCCCTGCGCGAGCGCGCCGTCAAATCGCCTTTTGATTTCATTGACTTCTGGGCGGTGGACTTTGACTACTCGCCCGACAAGCCCTTTGAGCATCACTGGCAGGACTTCCGCACGCGCAAGGACCGCTCCCTCAGGACCCGCACCGACATCGGCTGGCGCTATGAAACCCCCGGCAAGCATCAGATTGCCGTCAAGGTGATTGACGTCTTCGGCGTGGATACCACCATAGTGCTAGATGTCGACTGCGGAAGCCAGGTGGACTTCGGAGGCCAGGCTTCCGAAGTCCAAAGGGGAACTTCATGACCGGCGAGATTGAAATCGGCACATGGCCTCATGGCCCGCTGCATCTTTTCGTACCGGATGCCTTTTATATCGTTACAGCCTCTACCTTGTATAAGCAGCGCATCTTTGATACGCCCGACAAACTCCGCCAACTCCAGAATACGCTTTTTGAAGTCATGCTGGCCTATGGTTGGGAACTCCAGGCCTGGGCGCTCTTCAGCAATCACTACCACTTTGTTGCCCGCTCTCCCAAAGATGGAACAACGCTGAAACGGCTGATCCAGCGCCTGCATTCCCAGTCGGCGCGCCTTGTTAACGAAATGGACCATACTCCGGGCCGGCGTGTTTGGTTCCAATATTGGGACACTTGCTTGACCTACGAAAAGAGTTATTATGCCCGTCTGAACTATGTGCACAACAATCCCGTCAAACATGGCCTTGTTACCGTCGCCGAGCAGTACCCATTCTGCTCTGCCGCCTGGTTCAAAGCCAACGCGCCACAGGACTTTCGCGATAAAGTGGGTTGTTTCCCTTACGATCGCGTGAATGTGCTCGACTTGGATTGCTGAAGCATGTTTGGATTGCTGAAGCATGGCTTCAGCAATCCAAAGGAGAGGAGCCATGCCTTTCCAAGTTACCCGTGAAAACGCCTCCGCCCTGGAGCCGCTCTTCAAGCCTTGGGAAGAGCCGACCCTGCATCGGCTGCCCAACCCGCAGCGTGGCCAGCCGGCGATCATCGCGCCAGGGCGGCGGCCCAGCGAAGTGCCCCTGGTGCGCGCCATCCGCGCCCAGGTAGATGCCTGGCGTCGGGCCGATTATCCGGGCGCCAGCGAGACCTCGCGCACGCTGCTCCATCACTGGTTCCACAACGAGCACCTGGATTGCGGAAGTCGGACTTCCGCAGTCCAAAGCGACTACGGAAGCATGACTTCCGCAGTCCAAAGCAGCTACCCATTCCGCTATCACTGGGCGCAGCGCGAGGCCGTTGAGACCTTCATCTACCTTTACGAAGTGCGCCGCGTGCGCAACGTGGCCGAACTGCTCTTTGAATTCGGCGACAATCAGTTGGCCGACTTGGCGCTGGGCATACCCACGGAGCAGGACCGCTGGGCGAAATACTGCGCCAAGATCGCTACCGGCGCGGGCAAGACCAAGATCATGACGCTGGCCATCGTCTGGAGTTACTTTCACAGCCTGTACGAGCCAAACTCCGACCTGGCTCGGCACTTTGTGGTCATCGCCCCCAACCTGACGGTGTACGAGCGCCTGAAGGACGACTTTGAGAACTGCGCCATCTTTTACCAAGACCCTCTCATCCCCGATGAGTGGCGACCCGACTTTCAGATGCAGGTGGTTTTGCAGGACGAGCCGGGCGGCGCGACCACCACCGGCGCCATTTACCTGACCAACATCCATCGCCTGTACCCCAGCCGGAACAACCGGGATGGGGAACCCGATGATGCCATTTCTGCCATCTTTGGGCCGAAGGTGGTGCGTGGGCGGGCGCTGGATACCGGCGAGGACCTGCGCCGGCGTATCATCGCCCATCCGCGGCTGATAGTGCTGAACGACGAAGCTCATCACCTGCACGACCCGGACCTGGCCTGGAACCGCGCCATTGATGCCCTCCATGAGGAAAGCCGACAGCGGGGCAACGCCGGCCTGTGCCTGCAACTGGATTTCACCGCCACGCCCAAGCACAACGATGGTTCGCTATTTCGCCACATCGTGGTGGACTTTCCCCTGGGCGAGGCAGTGGATGCCGGCATCGTCAAAGTGCCGGTTTTGGGTGAGTCGGATGAGCTGATCGTGCGCGGCGATAAGAAGACGCCAGCCCACGTGCGCTACGCCGTGCACCTGCGGCTCGGCTACGAGCGTTACAAAAAGAGCTACGAAGAGCTGCACAAGGTGCGCAAACCGATTCTATTCGTGATGACCGAGGATGCCAGGGCGGCCAACGAAATTGCTGACTATCTGGATAGCGACGCCTTCCCTTTGCTGAAGGGGCGCGTGCTCAACATCCATACGCGCCTGACAGGGCGCATCAAAACCGTCACCCGCGGCGGTCGCACCTTCAAGGAATTCGTGGAAAACGAGAATGCGATGAAGCCGGAGGACCTGCGTGAACTGCGCGAGATGTCGCGCGATCTGGACAGCCCCGACAGCAAGTTCCGTTGCGTGGTTTCGGTGATGATGCTGCGCGAAGGCTGGGACGTGCGCAACGTCACTACCATAGTGCCCCTGCGCCCCTACTCGGCCAAATCCGGGATATTGCCCGAACAGACTCTGGGCCGCGGTCTGCGCCGCATGTTCCCCCTGGGCGAAACGCCGGAGATGGTTACGGTCATTGAGCACCCGGCCTTTCGCAAGTTATACGAGGACGAACTGGCACAAGAAGGGCTGGACATTGCCGTTCTGCCCGTGCGCGAGGTGTTCAAACAGACGGTTACCATCTTTGTTGACCACGAAAACAAGGATGTACAGGCGCTGGACATTGAACTGCCGCTTGTCTCGGATGCCGTTGAGACGACCAGCGAATTGCAGGGGCTGACCTTTGAAGAAGTGGAGGGGTACTTTCGGGCGAACTTTCAGCCTTTGCCCATCGGGAAGAAAAAAGAAGGGCCGATCGAGTACAAAGAGCGCCACCTGTTCACCGACGAAATCGTCGCCATGATGAAGCTGGATGCCGGGCTGCTCAACAACGCCTGGTCGGCGCCGGCCTATTTTGCCCGGATGCTGGGCCGCGCTTGCCGCATCAGCAACGCGCATCAGGCCCTTGCGCCACTGATCGAGCGTTTCATTACCCAGGTGCTCTTCGAGCGACCGGTCAACCTGTACGGCGGTGAGGTTGACCACCGCATGCGCGACCTGGATGTGATGGAACACATTCGCGCTACCTTTACGCCGCTCATCTTGCAACGGACAGTGCGCCAGGAAAAGCGACGACGGATCAGCCGCGGGCGGCCCATCTCAGATTGGAAGCCCTACCAGGCCACGAGCACCGATGAGCGTCCGGCTCTTGCGGCAAACAAAACCATCTTCAACCTCGTACCGTGTGAGAACGACTTCGAGCAGGCCTTCACCGACTTCTTGGAGACAGCCCAGGACGTAGTTGCCTTTGCCAAGAATGCAGGGCCGCAGAAACTGATGATTGACTACCTCAAGCCGGATGGCCAGCGCGCGCTCTATGTGCCGGACTTTTTCGTGCGTGCAGTCAACGGCGATCATTATCTTGTGGAGCTCAAGGGCCGGCAAGACGAACTCGTCCCGCTCAAAGCCAGCGCCGCTGTGGAATGGTGCAAGACCGCATCCGGCAAGGATGTTCGCTGGCATTATCTCTACGTGCCTTATCACCTCTTCCAGCAAGGCGCAGCCGCCACCGTCGAGGAACTTGCGCGTGCCTGTGCTCCCGCACTGAAAGCGCTCCTGGACGAGTGGAAGACCCAACAATTGGCCTTGCCCCTGGAGGAAGCCGAGGCCAAGTCGCAAGCCGAGGCGTTGTTCCAGCGCGTTCTAGGCGACGCGGGTATCGTCCAGCCGCCGCCTGATATTGAAGTTCTGATGCGTCAGGCCGTGCTATTGTTGGATCACGCCATCCGCTCAAGACACCCGACACTGGCCCACGCGTTCCAGCCGCTGTTGGGCCCGCTGGATGAATACGCTTTGCGAATTCTGGAGAAATACGTGAGACCGGCTATTCCTGCCAAACCGAAGGAGGTGTCGGACTTCTTTGAACCAGACCTGGACCGAGTTCTTCTTAACCGAGACCGTGCACTGCTGCAGAAGAACCAGCGCTATCTGAGAGACAATCTGGTGTACGGCCGGTCAATCCAGAGATTGGGAACCTTGCTATTCTGCATAGACTATGCACAAACTGGACGCAAGGGCGTGGGGGGAGTCTGGGAAGTGGTGGAGCGAGTGTTCTCCTCGCCAGCCTTTGGCGAACTCTATCGCCGCTTGGAAGAGGTCAATACATTCCGGAATACGCGCATTGCGCATGTGGAAACGCCGTTGACTGATGAAACCGAGGCTTGGGCTGCTATGCGGTCTTGGCTCGCTTGCCTCAACGCGATGGCACTTCTAGTCACTTGAGGGCTGGCATCTCCGTGCCTTTCCCGTTTCCGCAACCCCGCGCGCCGCATCGTGTTGTACCCTGCGCAGGAACCTCAAACCTTTGTCGGAGGAAGAGTATGAGCAAGGTGAAACTGCTGCTGGGACCCATGCGTGTGCCATTCCTCATCCTTGCGCCAGCATGCACGGTCGCGGGCCTGGGCACCGCGGTCTGGTCCAGGGGCGCGGTGAATCCCTGGCACGCGGTGCTGGCATTCCTGGGCGCGCTCTGCGCCCACATCAGCGTCAACGCCTTCAACGAGTACTTTGATTTCAAGAGCGGCGTGGACTTCCGCACGGTGCGCACGCCCTTTAGCGGCGGGAGCGGCACCCTGCAGGCGCACCCCGAACTGGCGCCCCAGGCGCTGGCGACCGCCATCGTTACCGCGGCCATCGTCGGCCTCATCGGCATCTACTTCCTGTCCGTGTGGGGCTGGGCCATCGTGCCCCTGGGCCTGCTGGGGTTGCTGGTGATCGTCGCCTACACCCCGTGGTTCACCTACAATCCCGTGCTCTGCCTCATCTCGCCCGGCCTGGGATTTGGAACGCTCATCGTCATGGGGACGCATTTCGTCCTGACGGGCGAATACACGTGGACGGCATTTGTCGCCTCGCTGGTGCCGTTCTTCCTGGTCAACAACCTGCTGCTGCTCAATCAGTTCCCCGACGTGGAGGCCGACCGCAGTGTGGGCCGCCGCCACTATCCCATCCTCATCGGCAGGCGCAAGAGCAGCATCATCTACAACGCCTTCAACGCGGCGGCCTACCTGTCCATCATCGCGGGTGTCGTCCTGGGGCTGCTGCCCGCATGGGCGCTGCTGGGCCTGCTGACCGTGCCCCTGGCGGTGCAGGCGGGCCGCGCCGCGTACCGCTACGCCGACGACCTGCCGAAGTTGGGGCCGGCCTTGGGTCAGAATGTGCTCATCAATATCCTGACGCCCGTGCTGCTTGCCATCGGGCTTTTCATCGGCTAGAATGCAGCCCGAAGTTCTACGCTGACAGGAGGACGCAATGCCACATCTCCGACTTGAGTACACGGCGAACATCACGCAGAAGGTGGACTTCCAGGCCATGTTCGCGGATCTGCAAGGGGCGCTGTCCAGGGTAGGCGGCATTCCGATGGCCAACTTCAAGAGCCGCGCCTATCGCCTGGACGCCTACCGCATCGCCGAGGGCCGCGAAGACCAGGCGTTCGTCCACCTGGACATCCGCATGTTTGAGGGGCGGCCGGATGAACTGAAGCAGGCGATGCTCGCGGCGGTGATGGACGTGCTGAAGTCGCACTACGCGGCGACGGGCGCGGGCCCTGAAATCCAGTTCTCGGTGGAAATCCAGGACATTCGGCGGGCGGCATACCTGAAGTCGCCGTAGCGCCCGCGCAAGGCACTGAGGCGCCAGGTCTCCATGGGGCACATCTTCGTAGGGGCAGGTTTGAGACCTGCCCCTACGCTCGCTATCCACGAATAACACGAATCCACGCGAATGGAGAATTGTTCGTAGGGCGGCTTTCCATCGGCGCCGAAACCTCACCCCGGCCTTCGGCTTCCCATCGCCGCCAGCGGAGAGGGGGAACGAGGGGGTGAGGTAGCGAATCGGGCAGGCGTGGGAACCTGCCCTAGGAGTTGTAACCGCGAATAACACGAATCCACACGGATGAAATAGATGTAGCCCCGTAGGGCGGCTTTCCATAGCCGCCGGGCAGAGGCGAGTAGCCAACAAGTTTGTGGGGCGGCTTTCCATCACCGGAGGCAGGGGCCAGACGTGGGAGCCGGCCCTGCGCGGTTGGCCTTGCATTACGGTCTTTCCGCCACGATCAGCCGCACGATGCCCCATGCCCAGAGGCTCTCATCCTTGACCACGCGCAGCCCCGCGGCCCGGACGTTGGCCACCGTATCGCGGTTGATGTCCTCGCCGATGATCTTCCACGCCAGCGGGTTCAGCGCGTCCATGGCCCTGGCGATTCCCTGCGACGTGGCGCGCATGTGCTCCAGCAGGACGATGCGCCCGCCCGGCCGCACGACCCGCGCCAACTCCCGCAGCCCCTGGATGGGATCGGGCACGCCGCAGAAGACCAGCGTCGCCACCGCGCAGTCAAACGCGCCGTCGGCGAAGGCCAGGTGCTGGACGTCCATCTGGGCCAGGGCGGGGACGTGCGCACCGCGGGCCGCCAGTTTCTCCCGCGTGCGCAGGAGCATCTTCATGCTCACGTCCACCGCCGTAACGCGGAGCGCCGGCGCGTAGTAAGGCGCGTTAAACCCCGTGCCCACGCCCACCTCCAGCACGTTGCAGCCCGCGACTTCCGCCCAAACGCGGCTGCGCCACGGGCGCATGATGCGGCGCTCCAAGCGCTCAAAGATCCTGTCGTAGTGCGGCGCGACGCTGTCAAATCGGTCTTGCGGACCCACGGTCATCGCCCCTGCGATTCGGGCGCGGACTACGCCCGCCCCAGGACAGCCGTGAGCAGCGCCATGCGCACGTACATGCCGTTCTTCATCTGGCGGAAGTACGACGCGCGCGGGTCGGCGTCCACCGCGTAACTGATCTCGCCCACGCGCGGCAGGGGGTGCATCACGGTCATGGTCTGCTTGGCGCGTTTCATCACTTCCGGCGTGATGACGTAGTAATCCTTGACCATGTCGTACTGGGCCAGGTCGGTGAACCGCTCTTTCTGCACGCGGGTTACGTAGAGCACGTCGGCCTTGTCAATCACCTGCGACACGTCTTCCAGTTCCTCGTACTCCAGGCCCTTTTGCTTCACTTCCTCAATCAGTTCCGGCGGCATGCGTAGGATGTCGGGCGAGACGAAGTAGAACTTGACGTTGTACAGGCTGAGCAGGCGGGTCAGGGAATGCACCGTGCGGCCGTACTTCAGGTCGCCGACCATCGCCACCGCCAAGCCGTCCACGCGATTGTGGTCTTCCTCAATGGTGAACAAGTCCAGAAGCGCCTGCGTGGGGTGTTCGCCCACCCCGTCGCCTGCGTTGATGATGGGCTTCTCGCAGTAGTGCGCGGCAACGGCCGCGGAGCCGACTTCCGGATGCCGCAGGACGATGACATCGGCGTAGGATTCCAGCGTGCGCACGGTGTCGGGCAGCGACTCGCCTTTGGTTACGGACGAGTACACCACCTCGTTGATGGGGATGACCGCGCCGCCCAACCGCGACATGGCGGCGATGAACGACGAACTGGTACGGGTGCTCGGCTCGTAGAAAAGCGACGCCATCACCTTGCCCTGCAGCAGGTTGGAGTGGCCGACCCGCTCCACGATGATACGCATCTCCTCGGCCAATCCGAAGAGGTAGCGCAGGTTCTCGCGGTCAAACTGCTTGACGGACAGAATGTCCTGCCCTTTGAACGGGTTGACCCCCTTGATCGGTTTTGGAGCCATATCCTTCCTCCTCACAAACTTATGAGTTCACTGTTCGCTGGTGTTTCACCGCGGAACGCACGGAGACTGCAGAGGATTGGACTTTGTCTTCCTCTGCGCCCTCGGCACGCTCGGCGGTGAACACCTCCTGTACCGCTAACTCGTGTTCTGCTGCGGCGCTACCCGCTGGCCGAACCCCGGCGGGACGCGCACGCGGCCGCCATCCCAGGCTTGCACGCCGCGCACCCAGGTCTCCAGCACGCGCGCCCCGACCTCCATGCCCTCAAACGGCGTCCAGTGGCATTTGGTTTGCAGGATGTCGCCGCGGATGGTGGCGCGCACGTCGGTCTCCACCACGACGAACGACTCGGGCGACGTAGGGATCCCGAACAGGCGCGCCGGCGCATCGTGGTACAACTCCACCAGCCGCTCCAGCGTCAGCCGCCCCTCGGCGACGGCGGTGAGCATGAGCGGGAGCGCCGTTTCCAGCCCAGGCACGCCAGGCGGCGGTTTGGGGCCGCGCTTCTCTTCCAGTGTATGCGGCGCGTGGTCGGTGGCCAGCATGTCTATCACGTCCAGGTTGTCCCACAGCGCCTGACGGTCGGCGGCCGTGCCCAGGGGCGGGCGCATCTTGCCCAGGCTGCCCAGCGCCCGCGCGTCGTCCTTGGTCAGGAACAGGTGGTGCGGCGTTACCTCGCAGGTTATGCGAGAGCCCTGCTCTTTGACCTCCCGTATCCACGAGATCTGCCACGCCTCGGACACGTGGCATACATGCACCCATCGCTCGCAGAGCCGGGCCAGCATCATGGCCACGAGCATGGCCGGGCCTTCGGCGTGCACGGCGATGGGGCGGTCGGCAGGCCACGCCTGAAACTGCCGTGTCAGCGTTGTTATGTCTTCCACGAGCAGCGGGCCGAAGGTGTGGTTCATGTACACCTTCATGCCCACGCACCGCTGCGCCGCTTCGGGCGCCAGTTTGGCATTCTTCCTTGTGGCACCCCACCAGAATCCGTAGTCGCAGACGGCCTTGGCGGCGGCCCGCTCCTTTGCGGCGAGGGTCTTCAGGCTGGTTACGGGTGGCCGGTTGTTGGGCATATCCAGCACGCAGGCGTATCCGCCGGCCAACGCCGCCGCCGTCCCTGTCCGAAACGTTTCCTTGTGGGTGCCGCCCGGGTCGCGCAGGTGCACATGCGGATCTATCCCGGCCGGCAGTCGGAGTATCTTGCTCATGCCGCTCTCACAAAAACGCCGAAGCGTCTGCTTCGGCGTCGCTGCCTCACGTATTGTAGTATAGCACCATTTCGTATGGATGCGGACGTTTTTGGATCTCCCGCACGTCGGTCTCGCGCTTGTGTCGTGTCCAGAACGCGATCAAGTCCTCCGGGAATACGTCCCCTTCCAGCAGGAAGTCGTGCTCCGCATCCAGCGCGTCCAGCGCCTCCTCCAGGCTGGCAGGGAGCGCGCGGATTCTCGCTTTCTCCTCGCCGGTGAGCGCGAAGAAATTGTCCTCGTAGGGGCCGAACCCCTCGGCGCTCGGGTCTAGATTCCGGCGGATGCCGCGGATGCCCGCCATGAGTTGCGCGGCCAGGGCCAGGTACACGTTGCACGTGGCGTCGGGCGGGCGATACTCAATGCGCTTGGTCTCGGGCGTGGTGGCGTACTCTGGCACGCGGATGGCCGCGCTGCGGTTGCCCAGCGAGAAGAACAGCGAGACGGGTGCCTCGTACCCGGGCGTCAGCCGCCGATACGAGTTGCTGCTGGGGTTGACCAGCCCTGATAGCGCCGCCCCGTGGCTCAGCAGCCCGGCCACATACGAAAGCGCCAGTCGGCTCAAGCCGGCGTAGCCGCGCTCGTCGTAGAACAACGGTCGCCCGCCCTTGAACAGATGTTGGTGAAAGTGCATGCCGTTGCCGGCTTCGCCCACCAGCGGTTTGGGCATAAACGTTACGGTCTTGCCGCGCCTGCGCGCCACGTTGCGGACAAAGTACTTGACCATCATCACGACATCGCCGCTCCGCACCAGGCCGTCCATCGGCACCTCAACCTCACACTGCCCCGCGCCACCGACCTCGTGGTGGTGGTACTTGACCGGCACACCGGCCTCCTCCAGGAGCACGCTGACCTCCGAGCGCAGGTCGTTGAGCGCATCTTGCGGCGGCGCGACATGGTATCCCCCATGCTTCGGGAGTCCCAGCCCGAGGCCGGCTTCGCCCGTGCGCCAGTGCGCCTCCTCGGCGTCTATCTCAAACCCGCTGCGATGGGGTTCGTTGTGAATCGCCACGCGGTCAAAGACGTAGAACTCCAGTTCAGGCCCCCAGCGGCTTTCGTCCGCGATGCCCGTTTGCTTGAGGTACGCCTCGGCCTTGGCGGCGATGCTGCGCGGATCCCACCGGAAGTCCTCGCGCGTTGTCGCGTCCACGATGCGGCAGATGAAACTCAGCGTCGGGGTCTCGCAGAACGGATCCACCCAGCCGGTCGCCAGGTCGGGCACCAGCACCATGTCGCCCGCTTCCACGCGCTTGAACCCCACGCTGGAGCCATCAAACCCGACGCCGTCCTGCATCAGGCGCTCGTTGAACTCCCGCGCCGAGATGGTTACATGCCGCCACTGCCCCCATAAATCGGCGAATTTCAGATCCACGAGGCGAATCCCGTTGTGTTGGACGAACTGCATCGCCTCCTGGATGTCCGCGAAGGCTGTCATCTCACCTCCTTGTGATGTCGCCTTGTTCTTGCTGGGCGCGGGCCGACGGTGCCGCACGCGAACGCGTATTATATGTGTATCCGCGCTTCCATCCAAAACGGCGCGGCGGGCAAGAAAGGAGGGGTTGGCCCCTCCCTTTTCACCGCCCGCGTCGTCAGGCGATCCATTCCTCCACCAGCGCCATCGCCTCTGGGGTATGCACGAAGTCGCAGAATCCGACCCGCGCGCAGACCTCGGGGTTCTGGGTGTTGCTGAAGAAGTACAGCGTGCGCTTGAATGGCCCCTCGGCGAACGGCACCATGCGTGAACGGCCTCGCTTCTCGGCCAGGCGCGCGGCGAATTTGGACAGAATCGCGACGCCCATATTCGCCTCCACGGCCGAGATGGCCGATTCGGTGCAGCCGATGTCCACGATGGCCTGTACCTTCTCGGGCGCGCCCAGGGCCCTTTCCAGCGCGCGCCATACGGGGTCGGACGGCGGGTGGCCGTGCTCGCGCACGAGCATGATGCCAGGCTCGGCCAGTTCGCGGAGCGACACGCGTGGGCGGTCGGCCCAGGGATGGCCAGCCGGCACCAAGAGCACCGTCTCGTCCTCCATGAACTCGCGCACGTACAGGTCGCGATGGTGGGGCTCGTAGGCCACCACGCCCATGTGAACCTCCTGGTCCAGCACGCGCTGCAGGGCCACCTCGGCGTCCATCGTTTGCATGTGGATGATGACCTCGGGGTGCTGCTGCTTGAACAGGAGGATGAGCCTGGGGAGGATGTACTGCGCAGGGGTGGCCGCGCAGCCGATGACGAGTTGGCCCACCAGTTTGCCCCGCAACGCGCACATGGTCTCCTCAATGTGATTGGAGAGGCCCATCATCTGGCGGGCTAGGGGCACCAGGGCGCGCCCTGCTTCGGTCAGCACGACCGCGCGCCCCGTGCGGTAGAACAGATTCAGGCCTAACTGCTGCTCCAGCGCCTGAATCTGGAGGCTGACGGCGGGCTGGCTCATCTTGAGGCGCTTCGCCGCTCCGGAGAAACTTCGCTCCTCAACGGCGCACAGGAAGATCGCAATTCTGCGAATGTCCAGCATATAACCTCTCGCGAAAACCTATTTGTGCACATTATAACAGACTCTCGTGAAAATGC
>JACIWU010000086.1 GCA_014360805.1 Chloroflexota bacterium | reverse complement strand
GCCATGCGCGCCGCCCTCCGCAAGCGCCTGGGCAAGTAGCCGCGGCTTCCCCGGCTCGGTTCTATCTTGAGTCGGTGCAAAGTGCGACGCCCTTTCGGATCGCACCCGTTTTCTCACCGCGGAGAGCGCCGAGTACGCGGAGATTCCAAGGCAAACCTCTGCGGTCTCTGCGCGCTCGCGGTGAATCCGAGTTCATAGGGCGGCTTTCCATAGCCGCCGGGGGCAGGCGGCAGGTATGGAAACCTGCCCTGGGCGCTTCCCCCACCCGATTTGCTATGGGCGCGCTTTGGCGTATAATATCGCCGTAGGCTGGATAGCAATTCAAGGAGGAATGCGGTGACGCTCACAAAGGACATGCCTATCGGTCGGATCGTTCAGGAGTATCCCCAGACCGTTCCGGTTTTCCTGAAGCACGGTCTGATGTGCTTTGGCTGCGCGGTGGCCCGTTTTGAGAACCTGGAGCAGGGTGCCATCGCCCACGGAATTGACGTGGACGCCCTGCTGCTGGACTTGAACGAAGCCATCAAGGAGCGGGAAGAGGAATAACCCCGAACGGCCCATCGCCGAGACACAGGCCCTATCTCTACGGAGGTAGGGCCTTTGTTTTGGGCATGAGGGTTCCGCCCCTTGCGCGCGCCCGCCGCGATTGACACGGCGGGGCAATCCGACTAGACTTCAGCCCGCTGGAGCGGAGAGATGCGCGTCGCCATAGACGGCCGGTACATCCAGGATCACTTTCCGGGCATCGGGCGCTACACCTACAACCTGGTGCGCGCGCTGGCCGCGCTGGGCCAGGGCGCCGAGTGGCTCGTCATCACCAACCCGCGCCTGGTCAACACCCGCTACGATCTGTCGGCCCTCGGCGCGCCGTCGGGGGTTCGGCTGGCGCCCTGCGACGTGGGCACGTTCTCGCTGCGCGAGCAGACGGCGCTCCCGCGCATAGTCGCCGACATGCGGGTCTCGCTGCTCCACTCGCCCTACTACATCAAGCCATTCCGCCTGCCGGTGCCGTCGGTGCTCACGTACCACGACGTGATCGGCCTCGTCTGTCCGTCTTCGCTCCCGTCGGCGCGGGCGCGCGTGCTCTTCCGCCTGTTGTCTCACCTGGCGCTGGCGAGCGCGGCCCGTGTCATCCTCCCGTCCAGGTCGGCCCAGCGCGATGTGGCGCGCTACTTCGGCGTGCCCGAGGGTAAGAGCACCGTTATCTATGAAGGCGCCGACCCGCAGTTCCACCCCCAGCCCGCCGAGGCCGTGGAGCGGGTGCGTCGGAAGTACGGGCTAGATGGCCCCTACGTGCTCTACGTGGGCATCAACAAGCCGCACAAGAATGTGGAGACGCTGGTGGAAGCGTGGGCCAGGGCCAAGCTGCAGGCCACGCTCGTCCTGGCGGGCCGCGAGGACCCGCGCTACCCCCAGGCGCGTCAGCGGGTCGCGGCGCTGGGGCTGGAAGGCCGCGTGCGGTTCCTGGGCGATGTGCCTGAGGCGGACCTCCCCGCGCTGTACACCGGCGCGGCGCTGTTCGCGTTCCCTTCGCTGTACGAGGGGTTCGGCCTGCCTGTGCTGGAGGCCATGGCGTGCGGCGCGCCGGTCGTCTCGTCCAACGCGGCGAGTCTCCCCGAGGTGGTCGGCGACGCGGGGCCTCTGCTCCCGCCGCTGGACGTGGAGGCGTGGGCCGAGGCGCTGGCGGGCCTGCTGAACGATGCAGCGACGCTGGCGGCGATGCGGTTGCGCAGCCTTGCGCGGGCCGGCGAGTTCTCGTGGGACAAGGCCGCGCGCGCCACAATGGCCGTGTACCAGGAGGTGGCTCTGTGAGCGTCCCGATTCGCGTGCTCCACGTGTACAAGGACTACTTCCCCGTGGTCGGCGGGATTGAGAATCACGTGCGATTGTTGGCCGAGCGCCAGGCGGCGATGGGGTTGGACGTTACGGTGCTGGTTACGAGCCGCACCCGCCGGACAGAGCAGGTGAGCCTCAACGGGGTGCGGCTGATTCGGGCGGCGCGCCTGGCCACGGTGGCGTCCACCCCCATCAGCGCGATGCTGTTCGTCTGGCTGCGCCGCCTGCGACCCGACATCGTGCATCTCCAATTCCCATATCCGGTGGGGGAGGTGGCGAATCTCCTCGTGGGGCGCGCGGCGCGCACCGTCATCTCCTATCAGTCCGACGTGGTGCGGCAGAAGGGCTGGCTGCGGCTCTATCGCCCCGTGCTGTGGCAGGTGCTTCGGCACGCCGATTGCCTCATCGCCAGCACGCCCAACTATGTGGAGTCGTCGCCGTACCTCAGCCGCCTGCGCCAGAAAGTAGAGGTCATCCCGCTGGGCATAGACGCGACGCCGTTCCTGCGCGAGTCGCCCGCGGCCCGCGAAATCCGCGCCCGGTACGGCGAGCCGCTGCTGCTCTTTGTGGGGCGGCTGCGGTACTACAAGGGACTGGACTGGCTCATTCGGGCGATGCCGCGAATTCCGGCCACGCTCCTGGTGGTGGGCACCGGCCCCATGGAAGCGGCCTGGCGGCAACTGGCGCACGAGGTGGGCGTGGCCGACAGGGTGGTATTCGCGGGCGATGTGTCGGATGAGGACTTGCCGGCCTACTATCAGGCCTGCGACGTGTTCGTGTTGCCCGCTTCCGAGCGGTCGGAGGCCTACGGCCTGGTGCAGTTGGAGGCGATGGCGTCGGCGCGGCCGGTCATCTGCACCGAGTTGGGCACGGGCACGTCCTACGTCAATCGGCACGGCGAGACGGGCCTGGTGGTGCCGCCGCGCGATCCCGACGCCCTGGCCGATGCCTGCAATCGCCTCATCGCCGACGCCGCGCTGCGACAGGAGATGGGAGCGCGAGGCCGCGCGCGGGTGCAGGCCGAGTTCACCGCCGAGCGAATGGTGGAGCGCGTCGTGGCGCTGTACGAGCGCCTGCTGGCCCGGTAGCGCCTAGCGCGGGCCGCCCGCTTGCGATTCGGCCCGCAGTGCGTCCAGGATGCGCAGGTCGGCCGCCGAGAACGCCAGCGATTCCGCCTCGTCCAACCGTATCCACCGCCACGCCGCGCAGCCGATGGCGCGGGGTTCGGGTTCGCCATCCTCCATCCATGCGTGGAAGGCGTGCAGCGTGATGCGGAAGTGGCTGTAGGCGTGCCTGACCACCGTGAGCCGCTCGCCGACGCGGATTCGGACTCCGAGTTCCTCCAGAATCTCGCGGCGCAGGCAGTCTTCCAGCGACTCGCCGGGTTCCACCTTGCCGCCGGGGAACTCCCACAGTCCGCCCAGCAGCCCCTCGGCGTTGCGTTGGGCGATGAGGAAGATCCCAGGCTCGCGCCAGATGACGGCGGCGGTAACGTCGTAGTGGGGGGTCTGCTTGCGCGTGGGGCGATTGGGGAACAGCGCCTGCTGGCCCGTGGCGAAGGCCGCGCAGGCGAACGCCCACGGGCATTGCGTACACAGGGGGTTGCGGGGCGTGCAGACCGTGGCGCCCAGTTCCATGAGCGCCTCGTTGAACGCGCCGGCTCGGCCGGCTGGCAGCAGCGCCCGCGCCCGATGCCACAGGGTTGCATCCAGTCGGGCGCGGCTGGGTTCGGCCACGGCGAAGGCGCGGCTCAACACGCGGCGGATGTTGCCATCCAGCGCCGGCTCGTCGCGGCCAAAGGCGATACTCAGGATAGCGCCTGCGGTGTAGCGTCCCACGCCCGGGAGCCGCCGCAGCGCCTCGGCGTCGCTGGGCACTTGGCCCCCGTGCGCGGCCACAATCCGCTGCGCTGCCGCGTGCAGATGGCGCGCCCGCGCGTAGTAGCCCAGCCCCTCCCATGCCTTGAGCACGTCGTCCAATGACGCCTGCGCCAGCGCCTGAACGTTGGGGAATCTCTGCACCCACCGCTCAAAGTAGGGCACCACCGTTTCCACCCGCGTCTGCTGGAGCATCACCTCGGAGATCCACACGCGGTACGGGTCGCGCGGGGTGGTGCGCCAGGGGAGCGGGCGCAGGTGGTCGGCGGCCCACTTCAGCAGCGCGCCCTGGAGTTCCGCGTACCGGATGGATGGCGGGTGCTGTTCCATGATCGTCGGAGTGCGCGCCCCTTGCGGGCGAGGCGCGGCCTAGTCCCGGCCCAGCAGCGGGCTTTCCCTGCTGTCGGCGGTGGCGCGGCTCAACTCCATGACCTCCACGGTGCAGTCCAGGCACCAGGCCGGGCCGTCGCCGGGGCGGATCAGGGGCGCGCCGCAGCGCAAGCACCGCAACACCTCGCCGCTCTCGGCGAGCAGGTCGTTGACCAGTCGCCAGTCCACGTCGCGGCGGAGGTTGAACCGCTCTTTGTAGCCGCCGATAGGGACAGCCCCGATGACCTCAAGCGCCGCCGCGTAGGCCGCGTAGCGCACGATGCGGTCTTCCTCGGTGTCGCGCAGCGTCTCCAGCAACTGGCGCAAGGCTCCCTTGTCGCGGGTGCGCGCCAGAATCGCGCCAAGCCCCCGCGCCGCCATAGCCCTGACGTTGGGCTTCGCGTCGTAGCGCAGAACGTACTCGCACAGTGGGCGGTAGTCGGCGATGCGCCAGCGCAGGGCCAGCACCTCCACGGCGGCCGCCCGCACCTCGGGCGAGTCGTGCAATACGAGATTCTCTATGTCCTCACCGGCCTCCAGCAGGAAGCCGTCGGCGAAGCATCGCAGGACGGCGGGGATGTCCTCGTCGTCTATGCGCCCGTCGCGCAAATCGTCTAGCAAGTCATGCAACGATAACCGTTCACCCATGGATGTTTTCAGAATACCTCATCATCTCAAACTCGTGCCATGCACGAGACGCGATTATACGCAAAGCGGCGATTTTGGCGAATGGGCGGGTGCGGGATAATGACGAACGACCTGCGCGAATGGGAAATAGAGCGTAGGGCAGGTTCCCATACCTGCCCCCGCCCTCGGCGGCTATGGAAAGCCGCCCTACGTGCTGTAGCCGCGAATGACGCAATCCACGCGAATGGGAAAGACCCCAAGAGTCTCCGCGACCCTTGGGGGTCTCTAGCGGAGCGGCTTGTCGTAGATGCGATACGTCTTGTACACCCTGCCGCCCATGAACTGGATGTCGCGATTCATCATCAGGTTGCTCTCCAGAATCCACGACATCTCCGCGTGGGCGTAGCCGCGCGGCGCGGCGTTGATGGCCGTGTCGTAGTAGAACAGCGCCGAGATGCCCTTCATGCGGTGCTGCTCCACAACGCCCATGGCGAACACGCGGCAGATGGTGAACTTCTTGAACATCTTGTACCACAGCAGCCGCACCAGCGCCGGAATCAGCCTGCCGCCGGTTCCCTTCAGAGCCTGGTTGATGTCGGGCAGCGTGAGGGAAAACCCCACCGGCTCCCCGTCTATCTCGGCGATGAGCACCAGGTTGGGGTCTATCACCATCTTCAGGTTTTCCGCCAAGTGGTCAAACTCCGCGTCGGTCATGGGGACGAACCCCCAGTTCTTCTCCCATGCGGAGTTGTACACCTTCTTGATGCGCTCCACCTCGTTGTCAAAGTCCTTCAGGTTGATCTTGCGCACGACGATGCGCGAGCGGGCGCGCACCTTCTCCACCACCCGCGCCAGTTTCTCGTTGCGCACGACGCCGTCTTTGCTCACCACCTCGTCGGTGTCCAGCCAGTAGGCGTACAGGTCCTGCGCCTTGGTGAACCCTGCCCGCTCAATGAACTCGGCGTAGTAGGGCGGGTTGTACGTCATCAGGGCGACAGGGCTGGAATCAAACCCATCCACCAGAAGCCCGCACTCCTCGTTGGTGGAGAAGTTCATGGGGCCTCGCAGGACGTCCATACCGCGCGCCCGCACCCAGTCGGCGGCGGCGTTGAGAAGCGCCTCGGCCACCTCGTAGTCCTCAATGCACTCAAAGAAGCCGAAGAAGCCGGTCTTCTCGCCGTGGAACTGGTTGTGGATATGATTGATATGCGCCGTGATGGTGCCCACGGGTTCGTCGCCGCGCAGCGCCAGGAACAGTTCCACATCCGCGTGCTCGTAGAAGGGGAACTTCTCGCGGTCAAACATGGCCTTGCGGTCCATGCGCAGGGGCGGGACCCAATAGGGGTCGTTGCGGTACAAATGATAGGGAAAATCCACAAATTGCTTGAGTTGCCTGGGGGTTCGGACCGGCTCCACACGCAGTTGATGGCTAGACATCGGTTGCCTCCTGGTGGTGAGATTGTGCTCGCGAAGGCGGGCAGGAGCACCGGCGCCGGCATGCGACGCCCGACGGCCTCCGGCGTATTGTAGCACTCCGCGGCCGCAGGGCCAAACCCGCCTGCGGCTGTCCGCCTTGCCAATAGGCACAACACCGCAGGCGGCAATCCGCTTCGCCTACGCGCCGCCCGACTCCAGAATCTCGGCGGCGACCTTCTCGCCGTAGGCCACCGCGTAGTTCATCCCCCGGTCCTCGGGGTAAATCTGCGCCATGCAGCACAGCCATAGCCCCTGGGCCGGCGTGCGGAACGGCGGGCGTATCTGCGAGTAGTGCAGACCCACCACGGGCTGCGTGTAGCGTTCGCGCCAGGCGTAGAGGGCCTCCACCCAGTCGGGCGAGAACTCCGGGAAGACGGTGCGCAGGTGCGGTAGGTACGCTTGGAACAGTTCTTCGGCCGACATGGCGTAGAAGGGGTCGTTCGGGTCCATGTAGCGCGACACGTAGGCCAGGTGATGCCCGCCGTACTCGTCGGGGCGCTGCATGTTGGTGTGCTCCACCACGGCGACGAAGGGGATGTTCGGGTCGTTGATGTTGAGCCAGTAGGTGGTGGAGAGGCTCCGCTTCAGTTTCATGATGAGGCAGGCGTTGGCCAGGTACTTGATGCGGGCGAGGCGCTCGCGGTACTCCTGGGGCAGGCCGGGGGCCATGTGGAGCAGGATTTCGGGCGCGGTCGTTGCCAGGACTAGGTCAAAATCCTCGCGCCGCCCGTTGGACACGACGCCTGTGGCGCGGCCGCTCTCAATCACCACGCGCTCCACCGGCGACGACAGGCGGATGTCCACGCCCAGGCCCCGCAGCCGCGCCTCAAAGGCCTCAATGGCGCGCCCGAACCCGCCGACCAGGTAGCCCAGGTGCTCCGCCTGGCCTTTGCCGCGCGACCCCCCGCGCAGTTTCAGTTTGTTCCAGAACCAGACAGCGGCCACCTCGTCGGCGTAGGTCCCGAACTTGTTGCGCAGGAGGGGATACCAGACCACCTCGTACACCTGCCGCCCGCCCCACTTGATGAGCCATTCCTTGGCGGTGATCTCTTCCAGTTTTCGCCAATCGCGGACAAAGCGCGGGATGATGGCCAGGGACCCGAGCCGCAGCCGATTGACCAGGCTCAACGGTTTGAAGCGGATCACGTCCAGGGGCGTGGCCAGGCGGAAGATGCGGTTCACGTACCAGGTGCTGGTAACGGTGGGGTTCCAAACCAGGTCGCCGCCAAGCCCCAAATCCTCAATGAGCCGCACCATCGTCCGGTCGCTGGTGAACAGGTGGTGGTAGAACTTCTCCAGATACGCGCCGTTGACGCGGAAGGAGCCGGCCAGCCCGCCGAGCGACTCGTCGCGTTCGTACAGCGTGCACGTATGACCGGCCTTCGCCAATTGGTGCGCGGCGCTCATCCCTGTGAGTCCGCCGCCGATGATGGCAATTCTCATAGACGATTCACCTCGCCTGGAATCTGCAATTTTCCGCCAATCCGCGCGCCCCGTCGGGGACGCCGTGAGGGATTTTACCACAGGTGGGCCACGGGCCGAAATGGCGGTGCGGGCTGGCGTCATCCACGAATCCCACGAATCGGCACGAATGTAATGGCCCCGCAGGGGGCTCCGCCTACGTAGCGCGGGGGGTTAGCGCGCGGGTAGGCTGACCTCACCCCTGTCCGCCCCTGAACCGCCAGCGGAGAGGGGGAAGCCGAAGGCTGGGGGTGAGGTGTGCCCCACGCCCGACGCTGAAGCATCGGGCTGAAGGGGCGAAGCCCTGCGGGCTGGCCCAGCCCCGAAGGGGCTTTGCACCTGTAGCGCGGGGGTTCAGCCCCGCGCGGGCACACGCGCACGCGGTTTTCGCGCCCTTTCCCTTTCGTGTCCTTCGCGATCCAAACGCCCCTCACCCTAGCCCTCTCCCGGCGGGAGAGGGAACGACGCCTCGCGCGGGCTGGCCCAGCCCCGAAGGGGCTTTGTTCCGTCAGCGCGGGGGTTCAGCCCCGCGCGGGCACACGCGCACGCGGTTTTCGCGCCCTTTCGTGTCCTTCGCGATCCAAACGCCCCTCACTCTAGCCCTCTCCCGGCGGGAGAGGGAACGACGCCTCGCGGCTTTGCCAGCCAGGCACTCCTACGCTATAATGCAAATCACGGTACCGAATCCCGCCACAAGGAGGCAGGACATGTCCGCTGGCAAGATTATCGGCTACATCTTCGCGGGAATCGCCATCCTGTTCGGCGTGCTGTTCCTCATCGCCGCCTCTTACGACAGGCTCGTCGCCCGGGCCATCATCGCGGCCGTCCTCATCGGCATCGGCGTGGTCATCATCATCGCCATCAAGATGCGCGAACCCAAGCCGAAACAGGAGATCATCCAGAAGATAGACGTGTCCGGCGACATCGCCATGGAGCGCCTGAAGTGCAAGAACTGCGGCGCGCTTCTGGACAAGGACAGCATCAAACTGGCCGAAGGTGCCATCGTCATCTCGTGCCCTTACTGCGGCACAACGTACCAAATGGTGGAAGAACCGAAGTGGTAGCCGACCCCGGCGGCTGATTCTGGAGGTTGACCCTATGCGAACAGGCCTCAAATGGCTCGCCCGATTCGCGCTCGTCATCCTGGCAGCAGTCCTCGTCGCCGCGCCTGCTGCGGCCCAGGACTATCGCTTCCAGGTCAACGAGCGCCTCGTGCACGTGTACATCAACGACGACGGTTCCATCTGGATTGACTACAACATCACCTTCACCGCCGACCCAGGCTCGCATCCCATAGACATCGTGGACATCGGCCTGCCCAACTACGACTACAGCCTGGCCGAGGTCAAAGCCGACGTGGGCGGGGTCGCCATCTCCGACATCCGCCACTCGGAATACGTGAAGCCGGGGATTGAGGTCCACATGGGCAAATTCACCATCCCGCCAGGCGGGACGGGAACGCTCCACGTCCTGGCGCGGGTGCGCAACATGGTGTTCCAGGACACGTCGGACCCCGACTACGCCAGCATGGAGTTCATCCCCCACTGGTACGACAGCGCCAACGCCCACGGCACGATGCACCTGGAGATCGTGGTGCACTTCCCCGAGGGTGTAACCAGCGAGGAGTCGCGTTACCACGACACGAAGTTCACCGACGCGGCCATCGTGGACAATCGGGTAACCTACGCCTGGATATTTCCCGATGCCTCGCCCAGCCGACCGTACAAGGTGGGCGTGTCGTTCCCGAAGAAGTACCTCAAGAGCGGCATAGAACTGAAGGTTACCCCGGAGCCTCTCCCTCCGGCGGCAGGCGGGACCGACATCACCGACATCCTGTGCAGCGGGCCTTTCTGCGTAATCCTGGGCATCCTCGGGTTCATCGCCTTCATCGTCGTTAGCATCCGCAGCGCCAACGCGCGCAAGATGAAGTACCTGCCCCCCACGGTGGGCGTGGAAGGCGCGGGCGTGAAGCGCGGGCTGACGGCGGTGGAAGCGGCCATTCTCCTGGAAGCGCCCCTCAACCGCGTCCTGACCATGATCCTGTTCGGCCTGCTGAAGAAGGGTGCGGTTACGGTGCTGTCCGACGACCCGCTACGCCTGCAGGCGAACGAGCCCGCGCCGGAGGACCTGCGCGATTACGAGAAGGAGTTCATCGCCTGCATTGAGGACAATCAACTGGACGAGAAGAAACTTCGGCAGATGATGGTGGGTCTGGTCAAGGCGGTGAACGAGAAGATGAAGGGGTTCAGCCGCAAGGATTCGGTGGCCTACTACAAGGACCTGGTGAGCCGCGCCTGGCAGCAGGTGGAAGCCGCCGAAACACCCGAAGTCAAGGCGCAGCGCCTGGACGAAGGGCTGGAGTGGACGATGCTGGACGAGGACTGGAACAAGCGCGTCGGCCGCACCTTCGGCGACGAGCCGGTGCTCCTGCCGCGGTGGTGGGGCTACTACCGCCCCTGGGCCACCAGCACCAGCACCGCTTCGCGCGGCGACGGGCAGACGGTATCGGCCCCCAAGACAACCACCGGCGACGCGGGGCGCGCTCCCACCATGCCCACGCTTCCGGGCGCCGCCTTCGCCAACACCATCGTGTCGGGCGTGGAAAGCCTGTCCAACCGCGTCGTCTCCAGCGTGGAACGCTTCACGGGAAGTATCTCGTCCATCACCAACCCGCCGCCCCCGCCGCCTAAAACCAGCAGCAGCGGACGCTGGCGGAGCGGTGGCAGCGGCGGGTGCGCGTGCGCCTGCGCGTGTGCGTGTGCGGGCTGCGCCTGCGCGTGCGCGGGAGGAGGTCGTTAGCATGGGTTTGCTGGACACCATTCGCAACTGGTTCACGCCCGAAAAGCCGCTCCAGAAAGGCATCTACCACTATCGGTCGCCCGCAGGACAAGAAGAGCGGTTCCGTCTCCATCTACGCGTGGAAGACGACGGCCGGGGCATCCTGGTCATCAACGCCGCCAAGGTGCTCCATCTCAACCAGACAGCCACGGAGTACGCCCGCCTCATCCTGCAGGACAAATCCTCGGACGAGGCCGTGCGCGAGATCACGCGCCGCTACCGCGTGAGCAAGGAGCAGGCGCGCAAGGACTACGAGAGCCTGCGCGATACGATTCTCACCATGACCCGCACCGACGACGTGTGCCCCATCACGTACCTGGACGTGGAGCGGATAGACCCGTTCAAGACGCCGGTCTCGGCCCCCTACCGCATGGACCTGGCGCTCACCTATCGGTGCAACGACGACTGCCCCCACTGCTACGTGGCCCGCGACCGCAACTTCCCGGAGATGCCCACCGAGGCGTGGAAGCGGGTGATTGACCACCTGTGGGACCTCGGCATCCCCCACGTGGCCTTCACCGGCGGCGAGGCCACCCTGCGCAGCGACCTGGCCGAACTCATCCAGTACGCGGAAGATGTGGGCCTGGTAACGGGCCTCCTGACCAACGGCCGCAAACTGGCCGACAAGGCGTATCTGCAAAGCCTGCTGGACGCCGGCCTGGACCACATCCAGATCACCCTGGAATCCCACGACGAGGCCATCCACAACAAGATGGTGGGGTGCTCGGGCGCGTGGGCCGAGACGGTCGCGGGCATCGCCAATGCCGTCGCCGCCGACGTGTACGTCATCACCAACACCACCCTTACCCGCGACAACGTGCCGACGATTGAGGACACGATTGACTTCCTGGCCGAACTGGGCATCCGCACCTTTGCGTGCAACGGCATGATCTACTCGGGCAGGGGCAAGGTGGTGGGCACGGGGTTCACCGAGGCCGAGTTGCAGGACATCGTCCTGCGCGTCAAGGCGGCCGCCGCCCGCAACCAGATGCGCCTCATCTGGTACACGCCGACGCAGTACTGCGAACTGGACCCCATCAAACTGGAACTGGGCATCAAGACGTGCACCGCCGCCGAATTCAACATGTGCGTGGAACCCAACGGCGACGTCATCCCCTGCCAGAGTTACTACAAGCCGATGGGCAACATCCTGAAGGATGACTGGGACTCCATCTGGAACAGCGAGACGGCCCGCTGCCTGCGCGACCGCACCTGGATTCAGGAGAAGTGCAAGGACTGCCCAGACCTGGATTTGTGCGGCGGGGGCTGTCCGCTATACGTGGAGGAGCACGCCTACCGCTGCCTGGACACGCAATCCAACGCGGTGTAAGGCAGCGGTCAGCCGGCAGAATGGCGAAAGGCTAACCGCTGATTGCTGACTGCTGTTGGCTTCTTGGGGGCGCATGCCATGCAGCCAGCCCTGACGCCCGACGAATGGGCCGAGCACTTCCGGCGGCAGGCCGAATGGACGCGCGCGGCGCGAAACTACCTGTACCGCCGCGCCGACCTGTTGCGCGCCCGCCGCGTGCTAGACGTGGGCTGCGGCACGGGTGTCATCACCGAGGAGATGGCGGCCCGCACGCGGGGGCGCGTCGTGGGGCTGGACATCAACCCCGAATTCCTGCGCCGCCGCGAAGGGCCGCACGCCGACTACCTGCTGGGCGACGCGCATCGCCTGCCGTTTGCCCACGCCGCCTTTGACGTCGTCCTGTGCCACTTCGTGCTCATGTGGCTGCGCGACCCGCACCAGGCTCTGGCCGAGATGGTGCGCGTGGCCCGCCCAGGCGGCTGGGTGCTCCTCTGCGCCGAGCCCGATTACGGCGCGCGCCTGGACTACCCCGACTTGCCCCACGCCGCCTGGCACATTGAGGCGCTCCGGCGCGAGGGGGCGGACCCGTTCGTGGGGCGCAAACTGCGCGCCCTGTGCGCCGAGCAGGGGCTGGATGCCGAGGTGGGGTGCTTGTCCACGCCGTGGACGAGCGAGGCAATCCGCGACTCGCTGGACGGCGAATGGGCGACCCTGAACCGCATCACGCGCGAATTCGTGAGCGAGGACGAACGCCGCGCCGTGCGGGCGCGCGAGGAAGCCGCCATCGCCCGCGGCGAGCGGTTCGTGTTTATGCCCGTGTTCTACGCGGCGGCGCGAGTCCCCGGATAGGCGCCGCTCTCGGGCACTCCTGCGCGCGGCGTCAAACCCCCTCGCGCCGCGGGTTCAGGGGATGCAGAGCAATTTGGCAGGTTGCTCCACGCGGGTGGGGATGAATCGCCGCTCGGCC
>JACIWU010000085.1 GCA_014360805.1 Chloroflexota bacterium | reverse complement strand
TACAGTCAGCCCGCAGGGCTTGGCCCTGTCAGCCCGACGGCTTTAGCCTCGGGCGACAAGCAACCGCGAATCTGCGCGAATGGACGCGAATCTAACCCCAGCCCGTAGGGCTTCGCTCCTTCAGCCCGATGCTTCAGCGTCGGGCGGACGCGCGGACAAATCCATGACTATGCGTACCCTCGGCGCGCAGTGGTGGAGTCGCGTCTTCGCGGCTCCGCTGCGCGGAACGACCGCTGCGCAATAGGCATGTTTTCCTATTCCCGCCTGCGCGCACTTCGTGTATACTGGGCCTGTGGGGCATCCCGATATGGCCCTGCTTTTCCATCCATGCCCATAAGGAGCAGACGCGATGAAACGCAATCGTAAACTCGCCTTGTGTGTGCTGTCTGCACTCATCGTGATGTTGGTCGTCGCACAGCCGGCGTTCGCCGGCGACAAGTGGCGTTTCGGCTTCGGCGCAAACCGCAAACTGACCGACTACCCCGATTGGCCCACGCTAGGCGCGTCGTGGTTCCACATCTGGGGCCCGTACCCCAGTTACAATGTGAGCGGCCTGACCTTCTTCCCCATGGTGGCGGCCTACGGCGACCTGATGGGGAACGAGACCCTGGAGTCGCTGCAGCAGCAGTACAACTGGAAGCCGCAATACTACCCGCCCGGCACGGTCTGGATCATCAGCAACGAGTTAGAGTACGATACCTTCTGCACCAAGAACGGCGTTCCTTTGAACCCCTGCCGCGGCATCACGCCCACGGAGTACGCGGAGAAGTTCAAGAAGTACTACGACATCATCCGCCAACTGCAACCTTACGGCTCCACCTACAAATTCGCCATCGGCTTCATCAACGCCATCGCGGAGCCGGGCCGGCCGTTTACTCTGGCGGACGTGCTGGATGCGTACAAGGCCCGCTGGGGCGTGGACATGCCGGTGGATATGTTCAACCTGCACGTGTATGGGTTTGGCCGCGACATTGACTTTGACTACGTCTTCGTGCCCACCATTACCACGTACCGGCAGGTGATGGCCAACAAGGGCTACCGCGACAAGCCGCTGATGATCACCGAGGTGGGCGTCCTGGAAGGCGTGTACGTCTCCAACATCCCCCAGGAGTACGTGCTGAACTTCATGGTGCAGGCTTTTGACTGGCTGCGCACGGCCCGATCCGACACGACAGGCATGCCTTCGGACAACAACCGCCTTGTCCAGCGGTGGGCTTGGTTCGCCCTCACGTCCTGGCACCCCAGCGACGCCTACAAGTGGCGCAAGACCGCGCTGTTTGATATTGACACCAAGCAGATCACGGCGGTGGGCGAGCAGTACCGAGCCTACCTGCAGGGCCTGACGCATACCATCACGACGGCGGTGCAGCCCGGCTGGAACCTGCTATCGGTGCCGGTGGAACTGTCCAGTTACGCCATCACCGACGTGCTATCGTCGCTGGCGGGGTCCTATGATTTGGCCTACACCTACGACGCGCAGGCCGATTCCTGGCGGGTGTACGACGTGAGCGCGCCGCCCGGAGCCAACACGTTGACCAACTTGAACCCGGGCGATGGGCTGTGGGTACGGGTTACGGCCCCGGATTCCTGGATCGTGAGCGGCGAGGAGCAGAGCATATCCAACATCCCGCTGTACGAGGGGTGGAACCTCATCGCGTACCCGCTGACGGCAGCCAAGCCGATCGGCGAGGCGCTGGCGTCCATCGCGGGCAAGTACACGGCCGTGTACGCCTACGATCCGACACGGCCAGACCCCTGGCAGAAGTACGTGCCTGGCGCGCCGGCCTGGGCGTCGGACCTGACCGAGATGACGCCTGGCAAGGGTTACTGGGTGAAGGTAACGCAGGACTGCACGGCGGTGTTCACGGAGTAGCGCCGAAGTCGGGGTCGGCGCACCTGCGAGGCGCGAGGGGGCGTTTGGAACACGCAAGACGCGAAGGGCGCGAAAACCGCGCGATGCCCTTCGCGTCTTTTGCTGTCTGCAAGGTGAAAAGCGCCATCGGACGTCGCCCTTCCCGTCGGCGGAGATGGCAGGGTGTTGCCCGCGATGCAGGGCGGCGCGCCTACAGGTAGCCGCGGAGTTTGCGGCTGCGGCTGGCGTGGCGGAGCCGCCGCAGGGCGTGCTTCTCAATCTGGCGGACGCGCTCGCGGGTGAGGCCGAACTTGCGCCCCACCTCTTCCAGCGTGTAACTGTGCCCGTCGTACAGGCCGAAGCGGAGCCGAAGGATGCGGCTCTCGCGCGGGGTAAGGGTTTCCAGCGCCTCTTCCACGTCCTCATGCAAGAGTTCGTGGGAAGCGCGATCGTCGGGGGCGGGGCTGATCTCGTCCTCAATGAACTGGCCCAGTTCGCTCTCCTGCTCCTCGCCGACGGGCATTTCCAGCGACAGGGTGTCCTGCGACAGGCCTAGCATGGCCTGAATCTTGGACGGCGCGATGCCCATCTCCTCGGCCAGTTCCTCGGTGGAGGGCTTGCGCCCCAGTTCCTGCTCCATGCGCTGCGACAGGCGGTACAGGCGGCGGAGTCGCTCGTTCATGTGGACGGGCAGGCGGATGTTGCGGCCGTAGTCGGCGACGGCGCGGCCCACCGCCTGGCGAATCCACCACGTGGCGTAGGTGGAGAGTTTGTAGCCGCGGCGATAGTCAAACTTGTCAATGGCGCGCATCAGGCCCAGATTGCCCTCCTGGATCAGGTCCAGGAACGGCACGCCGTACCCCTGGTACTGCTTGGCGATGCTGATGACCAGGCGGAAGTTGCCCTGGATGAGGCGATCGCGGGCCTGTTTGCCGCGCTCCACCTCCTGGCGCAATTGGTCGGCCAAGTCGGGGTCGCTGACGCCCTGTTCCAGCAGGCGCGCGGCCTGCTCGCCGCGTTCGCGCTGCTTGGCGAGGGCGACCTCGTCCTCCGCGGTGAGCAGCGAGTAGCGGCCGATTTCCCGCAGGTACAGGGTCATCGGGTCGTCGCTGTCCACGGCCGTCAGGTCAAAGTCCGACTGGTCCTCGGCGAGGAGGTCCTCCAAATGGGTCTCCTCCAATTCGGCCAGTTGGGTCTCCAGCACCTCGTCGGCTGCGCCTTCCGCGTCCAGGATTTCAATACCCTGCTGCTGAAGTTCAAACATGATGTCCTCTACTTCAGCCAGGGACTCTTCCACCTTCGGAAGGGTCGCCAGGATATCGTCGTAGGTAACGTACCCTTGGCGTTTTCCTTTTTCCAACAGTTCCTCAAGGTTAGGCAACGGATCACCTCGTATGTTGCGCGGGCGTGAAAGCCCGGTCGTAATGCGCATGAGAGCGGCGACGCGGCGACTACAGCAAAAAGGCGCGCGCCCGCGCACCTTTGCTTCCCACCGCGTACTGGCATAGGATTGCGGCCTCCATTGGCCAGCAAATGCTTATTATAGCGCGAAATGCGGGAATCTGCAAATATCACCCGTCGCGAAACGGCGGGCGTCTTGTCAAGCCTACCTGCCCTTGCGCGCGCACTGGCTGCACGTGCGTGTCGTGGGCAACAATTCCAGGCGGTCTTCTTCTATGCGACCGCCGCACACCGAGCACTGTTCGTACGTGCCCCGGTCCAACCGGGCCATGGCCGCGCGCAGTTCGTCCAGCCGTGTCTGGAGGCGCTGCCTGCGCGCCAGGTTCATCTCCCACAGGTAGATGGCAGGGTCGCCCTCTCCGAGGCTGTAATCGCCCTTCTCGGCCAGGCGCTCTTCCACCTCGGCCAGGCCCCGCTCAACCTCATCTATTTCTTTCTGCAACCGTTGCCGGTATTTGGCTTCCCGCTCGCTCACGGCGACCTTCTCTTTTTGCGTCCGCGATTGGGCTATCGTTGCCCCTTCGGGACCGGCGGCGCGCAACAGATCCATGGTGCCACCCTGCCCATCCACTGCGTTTGACAAGTGCCTCACTCCCAATTCTGGACGTACCCACGGCTGCGGGCGGCGATGATGGAACATCCACCGCGCGCTGTGGGAAAAGGCCCCTTGGGCTTCTCGCTGCCCGCTCGTGCGGCGTGCCGTGCCCGAAACGCCGGCTGTACGCCCGCAGGCCGCAAGGGGTGCCGTCCCCAGTGGAGAGAAACATTCGGACGGGGCAATGCCCGCCCGGTGCCTCATGCCGATGTATTATAGCACACTTTTGGTCAGTTTGTCAATAAAGGTGAATAACATGTTTTGATATGTAGTTATATCCTCATGCATATCCATAACGCTCTGGGACAAGGTCGGGGCGTGGCCCTCTGTGTCCTTAGCCCACGAATGGTCGGCGTGTGCTATGAGTTCACCCGATGAAAGGATAAAGGCTACTTATCATTGTCCGTTGGCAATTATCTTGACAGCATCGCGCAAATCGGGTATAATTATGTGCAATACAAGGATTTCCTCTACTCACGGCTGATCCATGCGGATCGCTTATCTGCGGTGGTCGCCCTGACAGCATCACCGAGGCCACTTGTCGGGCGGAATCTTGCGAAAGGGGGTGATTGCCAGGGTCATTCGCATAGCCATCAGTCTCACCAAGACATGCTCCACACATCCGAAACCACATGAGGAAGGAGTCTAGTTATGCACACGCGGAAACGCATCATCGGGACATTGGTTGTCCTTGCGTTAGGCGCGGCAGTGCTGGCTTTCGGAGCGTGCGGCTCGCAGCCGACTCCTACGCCGACAACCGCGCCCACACAACCGCCGCCCTCGCCCACACCTGTCCCGCCGACGCCGGTGCCGGAACCTACGCTGGCCTGTCCCTTCGTGGACGAGTGGGCCGCCTCGGGCCATGCCGATGCCAAGTCCGAAGCGTTCGTCCACTGGGATAACGCCAGCCCGCCGGAGGTGCCGGCTGCCTGCGCCAAGTGCCACAGCGAGGGCGGCTACCTGGACTTTCTGGGGCTTGACGGGTCGGCCGCTGGCAAGGTGGATGCCAACGCCAAGATCGGCACGGTGGTCTCCTGCACCGTCTGCCACAACGCGGCCACAGTCAAGATGACCAGCGTCGTATTCCCGTCGGGCGTGGAAGTTACCGACCTCGGTCCCGAGGCGCGCTGCATGCAGTGCCACCAGGGGCGCGCCTTCAAGGGTTCGGTGGACGCGGCCATTGAAAAGGCCAAACTGACCGATCCCGACACGCCCAGCCCCGACCTGGGATTCACCAACATCCACTACTTCGCCGCCGCCGCCACGCAGTTCGGTACCGTGACCATGGGCGGCTACGAGTACGACGGCAAGGCCTACGACGCCAAGTTTGACCACGTGGAAGGGTACGACACCTGCGTGGACTGCCACAACCCGCACACGCTGGAAGTCCGCGTGGAAGAGTGTACCACCTGCCATACCGGCGTCAAGACCGTAGAGGACCTCAAGAACGTGCGCATGGCCGGTTCCGCCGTGGACTACGACGGTGATGGCGACACCAAGGAGGGCATCGCCGGCGAGATTGAGGGCCTGCAGGGGATGCTGCTCCAGGCGATCCAGGCCTATGCCAAGGACGTGGCCGGTGCGCCCATCGCCTACAACGCGGCTGCATATCCCTACTTCTTCGCCGACACCAACGGCAACGGCGTGGTGGATACGGACGAAGCCCAGGCGACCAATGCGTACAAGTCCTGGACGGCCCGACTCGCGAAGGCGGCCTACAACTACCAGACTTCCGTCAAGGATCCGGGCACCTTCGCCCACGGCGGCAAGTACATCATCCAGTTGCTCTACGACTCCATTGAGGATCTCAACGCGAAACTGGCGACGCCGGTGGATCTCTCCAAGGCGCACCGGATTGACGCCGGGCACTTCGCCGGCTCGGAGGAGGCGTTCCGCCATTGGGATGACACAGGCGTGGTTCCGGGCGCGTGCGCGCGCTGCCACTCCGGGACCGGCTTGCCGCTGTACCTGAAGGAAGGCGTCAACATCTCCACCGCTCCGAGCAACGGCTTCCTGTGCTCCACGTGCCACGACGCGCAGCCGGCCTTTACGCGCTACAAGGTGGAGACGGTTACCTTCCCCAGCGGCGCGAAGTTGGCGTTCAAGGACTCGCCCGACAGCAACCTGTGCCTCGCCTGCCACCAGGGGCGCGAGTCCACCGTGAGCGTGAATGCGGCCATCAAGGGGCTTGACCTGGACAAGGTGTCGGACAAACTACGCTTCCGCAACGTCCACTACTTCGCGGCTGGCGCGACGCTGTTCGGCACCGACGCCAAGGGAGCCTACGAGTACGACGGCAAGACCTACGTCGGGCAGAATGCGCACGTGCCGGGGTTTGACACCTGCGCCAGTTGTCACGACGGCCACGCGCTGGACGTCAAGGTTGAGGCGTGTGGCACCTGCCACGCGACGGTGAAGACCGCCGCCGACCTGGAGACCATCCGCATCGCCGCCAAGGACTACGACGGCGACGGCGACACCAAGGAAGGCGTTGCGGGCGAGGTGGAAGGCCTGCGCGAGGAGTTGTACGCGGCCCTGCAGGCCTATGCCAAGGACGTGGCCGGTGCGCCCATCGCCTACAACGCGGCTGCATATCCCTACTTCTTCGCCGACACCAACGGCAACGGCGTAGTGGATACGGACGAAGCCCAGGCGACCAATGCGTACAAGTCCTGGACGCCACGGCTCCTGCAGGCGGCGTACAACTACCAGTACGCCACCAAGGATCCGGGCGCGTTTGCGCACAACCCGAAGTACATCGCGCAGGTGCTGTACGATTCCATCGCCAGTTTGGGCGCGAAGGTCAAGGTGGACATGACGGGCATGGTTCGCCCATAGCCGTCATAGTCCAAAGCGTCATAGTCCAAAGGGGCCGCATGGCCCCGCAGGGTATGGGTCGCTTCAAAGGAGAAGGGGCGCAGTCTGTGCGCCCCTTCTCTGCCTTTTGGCACCGCTGCGGGTCTTCGTCCGGGGAGCAATTCATACCGAATCTCATACAACTTACTCTTGGGCTTGGGAGTTAGTACGTACTAATATTGTCAAGATATGCTCATATTGCATGGTTACATATCTTGACAATCACGAGCCGGCGTGGTATAATGATAACCAACGTGAGCGGCCGACACCGTGTCTTTGTGTGCCACACGCATCGTCGGCTATTGAGTTCCGAAACGCTTTGGAAGGAGGTGGTGCCTACACATTGTCTACCCACTCGTTTTCCGGGCAACGTGTTGTTTCACAGCGTCTTCTGCACCCTGGTGATCTGGATGGTCTTTCCTTTGATACTGGTACCGATCTTCTTTCTCCCTGAGAGGCGATCATGAGCAATGACACTGATGCTTCTGGCGTGAGCCGACGAGGATTTCTCGGCGGCGTGATTGCGGCGGTGGGGGGCGTCGTGGCAGCGGCCGTGGGCATTCCCGCCGTCGGGTATGTCCTCTCCCCGCTGCTGGGCACCCAATCGTCCCAATGGCACGAGGTGGGACCTGTCTCGGATTTCCCGCAAGGCGAGCCTGTGCTGGCCATCTTTTCCCGCACTATCAAGGATGGATGGGTAACGAAAGAGCAACACGTGTCCGTCTATGTGCGCCGCGAAGACGGCGACCGCTTCACGGTCTTCAGTCCCAAGTGCACACACCTGGGGTGCGGGGTGCAGTGGAACAGCAAGGCGCAACAGTTCTTCTGCCCTTGCCACGCAGCCGTGTTTGACGCCGAGGGCACGCCTGTGGCTGGCCCTGCGCCGCGCCCGCTGGATCGGTACACGGTCAAAGTGGAAAACGGGCGGCTGTTCCTGGGCGAGACCCAGCCCAAAGGGTAGGAGGATGACCATGCGCCGACTGGTGGACTGGATAGACGAGCGGACAGGCATCCGCAACCTCCTGCGAGGGTTCCTCTACCGCCCCGTGCCGCGAGGTGTGGGCTGGTGGTACATCTTCGGGAGCGCCACCATGCTGACCGCCCTGATTCAGGGGATCACGGGCATCTTCCTCACGCTGTACTACGTGCCCTCGGTGGACCAGGCCTACGAAAGCGTGGAGTACATTAGCAACGAGGTGCTGTTCGGCAGTTTCATTCGCGGCCTGCACCACTGGTCGGCCAGCGCCCTTATCGTGCTGGTGGTGCTGCACTTGCTGCGGGTGCTATTCTTCGGGGCGTACAAGTATCCCCGCGAGGCGAACTGGCTCATCGGCGTGGGGTTACTTCTGGTCGCGCTGGCTCTGGCCCTCACCGGCTACCTGCTCCCATGGAATCAGGTCTCCTATTGGGGGACGACGGTGGTTACGGAGATCATGGGCACAATACCGGTGGTCGGTCCGGCGCTGTTGCGACTGGCGCGGGGTGGCACCGAGGTGGGGGCAGTAACGCTGACGCGATTCTTCTCGCTGCACGTGATGTTCTTGCCGCTGGCGGGCGTGCTCCTGTTCGCACCCCACCTGTACCTGGTGGTGCGCCAGGGCATCTCCAACCCCCCGGAGCGCAAGGTGCCCGTGCCTGCGGACCCCGAGGGGTATCAGGCATTCTACGGCGAGCGCAAGAAGGGCGGGCACACCTTCTACCCGCATGTGATTTTCAAGGATAGCCTGGCCTTCCTGGTGGTGTTTGCGGTTCTGGCGGCGCTGGCCATCTTCGTGGGGGTGAAGCCGGAACCGAAGGCCGACCCGACGGCCACGGACTTCGTGCCGCGCCCGGAATGGTACTTCTTGTTCCTGTTCCAATTCCTGCGCCTGCTGAAGCCCCAGTGGGAGATCATCGGCACGCTGGTGTTCCCGCTGGGTGGGGTGTTGCTGCTGTTTCTGCTGCCGTTCCTTGACCGCAATCGGTACCGCCATCCCCTGGACAGGCCGGTGATCACGGCGGTGGCGGCGCTGGCATTTGTGGGAATCGTGGCGCTGACGGTCCAGGGTGCGCTGGCTCCCTCACCCGAGCCGTCGCAGGTTACGCGCCTGGAGATCACCCGTCTCACGCCGATACAGGAAGAGGGTCGCCGTATCTACAAGGAGAGCGCCTGCGCGGTCTGCCACGCCATTGATGGCGTCGGGGGCACACGCGGGCCTGACTTGGCCGGCGTCGGCACGCGCCTGGATCCCGAGTCGTTGATTCGGCACTTGCGGCCATCGCCGGGCTCGTCGCTCATGCCCGCCTACTCGCTGGACAACCGCGACCTCATCGCACTTACGTCGTACCTGCTCGCGCTGACCACGCCGCCAAAGGCGGGCGCGCCGTCGCCAACGCCGATTTCCAGCGGCCAGGCCCGGTATCAGGCGCAGGGATGCCCGGCCTGCCATGCCATTGACGGCATGGGCGGCGTAACGGGGCCGGACCTCAGTGGGGTGGGCGCACGTCGGGACCGGGCATGGCTGGTGCAGTATCTCCAGGACCCGACGGTCGTCCTGCCGAACTCGCAGATGCCGGTCCACTCGCTGGCGCCCGAGGATGTGCAGGCCATCGCCGATTACCTGTCTGGCCTCACCGGCGGGGCACTGGCGGGAGGGCCGTCGGCAGAAGCCGGCAAGGTGGTGTACGAGGACCAGGGGTGCAGCGTGTGCCATGCCATCCAGGGCAGGGGCGGGACCCTGGGGCCAGACCTGACGCGTATCGGCCAGACCCGCGACGCGGCCTACCTAAAACAATACGTGAAGGATCCGAAGAGCCTGAACGCGAACGCCACCATGCCGCCCTATGGCAAACTGACCGAGGTGGAGTTGGAGAGCCTGGCGCTGTACATGCTATCGGTCAGCGGCAAGGCTCCCGCGCCTGTGCCGACGGCGACAGGCTTTTCGGGGCCGGCGCACACGCGGACACCGACCGCCGCGCCCGCGCAACCTGCTACGCCGGATGGCGCAGCCCTGTATGCCCGGTTGTGCGCGGCGTGCCACGGCGACAAGGGGCAGGGTGGGCCGGTCGCCAAGGAGGCCATCAACACACCCGGGCTTCTGCGCAGTCGCTCCGATGAGCAACTCGCCGAGATCATCCGCGCAGGCAAAGAAGGCATGCCCGGCTTCGGCTCGACCCTGAGCGCCGAGGAAATCAACGCCATCGTGCGATTCATGCGAACCTGGCTGCAGTAACCATCCGATGACGGCAGCCGAAATCGGCGAGCGTTACGCAAAGAGGGCGCACCCAGCGCCCTCTTTTTGTCTCTGTGGCGATAGAGTCTGCAAATGGAAATTGACAAGATTCAAGCGTTGTGATATACTTCACCAGAGTGTCGCGGCATTCACAAAGTGAAGCGCACGGGCATACAAGACCCCTCTCGCGGAGGACTTGCAATGAGGCCACAGACCCGAATCCTGACAGCAGTCCTGCTGGCGGCACTGCTGGGCGCCACGCTTCTCGGCGTGCACGTTTTCGCACAGGGCAAGCCCACGCCCCACCCCATCGCCGGGCGCGAGGCGTGCCTGACGTGTCATCCCACCAGCAAACTTCCGGCGGACCACGCCAACCGCGCCGAGTCCACCTGCACGGCGTGCCACCCGGAGGCGAGCGCGCAGCCGCCGATGCCGCCGCAAGCGCCGCAGACGCCGCATCCCATCGCCGGGCGCGAGGCGTGCCTGACGTGTCATCCCACCAGCAAACTTCCGGCGGATCACGCCAACCGCGCCGAGTCCACCTGCGCGGCGTGCCACCCGGAGGCGGCTGCACCGACCCCGGGGCCAACGCCCACAGGCCCGATGACCGATGAGGGGTGCCTGGCCTGCCACGCCAAGCCTGGGTTGAGTTACACCTTCCCGGGCTGCGGCGAGACCGTCTCGCTCACGGTAGATGCAACCACGCTGAGCCAGTCTGTGCATGGGAAAGCGGGCATCACCTGCACAGGCTGCCACACCAACATCACCGGCTATCCGCATCCGAAACTGGAGGCGGAGGACTGCCGCGCTTTCACCGTTAGCCGCGCGGAGGCCTGCGCAACCTGCCACGCCGAAATCACCGAGGCGCAGCACGACAGCATTCACTACCGCCTGTTGGCCCAGGGCAACCGCGACGTGCCCACGTGTGTGGAATGCCACGGCGGGCACGATATCACGCCACCGGACGAGCCCCGTTACAGACTCTCGCAGACGTGCGGCCAGGATGGGTGCCACACCTCCATCCTGGACACCTACGCGAAAAGCGCCCACGGGAGCGTCATCGCCACGGAGAAGGACAACCCCTACGTGCCGGTGTGCGAGGATTGCCACGGCGCGCACGAGATGCCCGACCCTCGCACGGGCGAGTTCCGCGCCGCCAGCCCCGAGTTGTGCGCCACATGCCATACCGACCCGAACGTGGTGGCGCGCTATGGACTGTCCACGGATGTGTACCGGGACTACCGCGATGGCATTCACGCCCGACTGCGCGAGAAAGATCCCAATGTCCAGACGCCGGTCTGCACGGACTGCCACGGCGTGCACGATGTGAAAGGGCTGCGCAAGAGCACGCTGGCCGCATCGGAGACGTGCGCGCACTGCCACACGGCGATCTACGGGGAGTACAAGCAGGGCGTGCACGGCGAGGCGCTCATCACCGGCAACCCGGATGTGCCTGGCTGCACCTACTGCCACGGCGCGCACAAGATTCCCGACCCGAACACGCCGCAATTCCGCATCGGCGAGCCTGACCTGTGCGCTTCGTGCCATTCCGACCCCGCGCTCATGGCCAAGTACGGCCTGTCGCATGACGTGTATACTACGTACACGCAGGAATTCCACGGCACGACAGTGCAACTGTACAAGACGAAGTGGCCCAGCGCCAGCATCTACTGCTACGAGGCGGTTTGCACGGACTGCCATGGCATTCACGAGATTCGGTCGCACACCGACCCGAAGTCCAGCGTGCACCCGGACAATCTCATCTACGCATGCCGGAAGTGCCACCCGGACGCGCCTGCGCAGTTCGCATCGGCGTGGGTGGGGCACTACAAGGTTACCCGCGAGCGCACGCCGCTGACGTACTACGTCAATCTCTTCTACACCATCCTGATCCCGCTGGTCATCGGCGCCATGTCGTTCTTCGTCCTTACCGATATCGGTCGCCGCATCGTGAACCACTTCAAGCGAGGGAAGGCCTCATGAGCACACAACAGATGAGCACCGAGAAGCCGCGGACTTTCATCCGCTTTGACTTGAGCGCCCGCATTGAGCACATTCTGCTCATCATCTCGTTCGGCATGCTGTGCCTGACGGGCCTGCCGCAGAAGTTCCACAACTACGCCTGGGCGCAGACCCTGATGAATGGGATGGGCGGGATCAAAACCGTCCAAACCATGCACCACTTCTTTGCCTACATGATGGGGATTGAGACGGTGTACCATGTGCTGGCCCTGATTCGGAGCATCTTCATCAAGAAGTCGCCGAATCGGTTCTCCATGATCCCCGGCCTCAAGGACATCACAGACGCGCTGCGCCACCTGGGCTACAACCTGGGCCTGGTCAAGGAACTGCCGAAGTACGACCGGTTCAACTGGAAGGAGAAGGTGGAGTACTGGGCGCTGGTTTGGGGCACCCTCGTCATGTTCCTGACCGGCGCGATCCTTATGTGGCCCGAGATCATCACCCGTTGGCTGCCCGGCTATTTCATCCCCGCGGCGAAGGCGGCCCACGGCGGCGAGGCGCTCCTGGCGTTCCTGGCGATCCTCGTCTGGCACATGTACAACGCGCACCTGGCCCAAGGCAAGATGCCCCTGGACACCACCATCTTCACGGGCAAGGTGAGTGAAGAGCGCATGCGCCACGAGTATCCGCTGGAGTACGAGCGCATCCTGGCCCGCGAGAAGAAGGCGGAGGCGAAGAAGGCCTAGCCGAAACAGAGATGTCTCAGCCTGGGGACTGCGCAAAGACCCCAAGGGTCTCCGAGACCCTGATCCAAGGTGCGACGCACTTCCGAAAGTGCGTC
>JACIWU010000084.1 GCA_014360805.1 Chloroflexota bacterium | reverse complement strand
CCGCCCGCCGCGGGAGAGGCCAGGGTGAGGGGCGCTGGCGAAGATGAAAGGGGAGGGTTGGGGAGCGGTTAGGTGAGGTCATGCGTCCCACGCGTGTGAAGGCCCTTGGGGTCTTTGCGCCGCCCCCAAACCGAACCCATCGGCGCAACCCCATATTTGACAAGATTCCAAATGTGTGCTATAAACCGCCTGTAGGTTGAGTAAGTGTACGGAACGACTGGCAAGGTTGACCGCTGGAGCGTTACACTTGGCTCCGGCGGTTGTTTTTTGCGGCGGTTCTGTCTCGTACCTCCTATAATTCTTCACAAGGAGTTCACCAATGAGTGAGCGAGAAAAAGGAACGGTAAAGTGGTTCAATGGGTCCAAGGGCTACGGGTTCATCACCCGCGAGAACGGTGGCGACGTGTTCGTCCACTTCTCGGCGATTCAGTCGCAAGGCTTCCGGACTCTGGAAGAGAACCAGCGGGTTGAGTTCACCGTTGAACAAGGCCCCAAGGGTCCTCAGGCCACCAACGTCGTTCCCCTGTAGAACGCGCCGCGCGTTTCTGCAAAAGAAAGCCGCACCCGGTTGCACGGGTGCGGCTTTTCTGTTGTGCGCGACATGCCCCCGTCAATCGTCGTACACGCGCCAGTACGGTTTTTCCGGCTCCCAGCGGTCAAAGAACTCCTGGCTGGGGCGGAACAGCAGCGCCTCGCACTCGGCCGTTATGGTCCCATCTTCCAGGCGCAGTTCACTGGCCGCCTGCGCGCGGGTCTCCGTCTGGCGGACCACCCACCCCACGGCGGTGAGCGGCTGGCCTGTGGGAGTGGGCTTGCGGTAGCGCACCTCCAACTTCACCGTTACCATCAGGTTGTCGGCGTCGCCATCCAGCAGCAGCGCGCGCCCGGCCGTCTCATCCAGGATGGCCGCCACGATGCCGCCGTGCACGATGCCCGGGTAGCCGTTGAAGTGCTCGGGCACGACGACGCGCGCCCGTATCTGCCGGGCTTCGCGATCATTGACCCACGTGATCTTGAGGCCGATGGGGTTTTGCCTCCCGCACAGAAAGCAATGGCGCGAACTGGGTTGCTTGTCGTCCATGGTGCGACTCCTTTGGGCAATGGGATTCGGTTTGGCGCAATGGTATCACAGTTTCGCGCTTGCCTACAAACGCGGCGCGCCGGCCCGCCCGCAACCGGTGGCCGTTGACAGGCTATCCCTGCCGGTGCTAGAATGCGCCTGACATCGTATCTCGGCCAGTCACCCAGCCCCCCGAAAGGAGACGGTGAAGATGAAACGGCTTCTCGCGGGCATGCTGGTTATCCTCTGCCTGGTCGCTGCGGGCCTGTGGTCGCCCGCCCGGGCGCAGGGCCGCACCTACTACGTGGCCACGACGGGGAGCGACGCCACGGGCGATGGTTCGCTGGCGCGCCCCTGGGGCACGCCCGGCTACGGCTCGCGACAACTCCGCCCGGGCGACACGCTCATCATCCTGGGCGGGCGCTACGTGCTGAGCCGCTTTGACGACGACATCCTCATCCCGCCTTCGGGCACGGCGAACGCTTGGGTTACCATTCGCGGCGAGGAGGGCCAGCGGCCCGTGCTGGCGGGCCGCGACAACCTGTTCGCCGCCGTCATCCTTGCAGGCGCGAATTACGTGCGGGTGGAGAATCTGGAAATCACCCACGACGACCAGGCCACAGGGCCGGCCGCCTGGTTCCGCACCGGCATCAGCATCACCGGCGCGCCTGCCAGCCGCATTGTGCTCAAGGATCTGTACGTGCATCACATAGACGAGGGCGGGCTGGACATCCAGGACGTGGACGACCTGCAGGTGCTGGACAGCCGGTTTGAGTACTGCGGGTTCGGTGCCATCCTGGGGCCTGCGGGCGAGCACGGCGGCGTGCGCAATCTGCTCATCCGCGGGTGCACGCTGTCCTACGGCGGCCACTACTACCAGGGCGGCGATGGGTCCAACCGTCCCTATGACCGCCCCGACGGGTTCGGCATTGAACCGTCCGACGGCCCCATCACCATTGAGGACACCGTGGCGGCCCACAACTACGGCGACGGGCTGGACTCCAAGTCGGCCCGCACCACCATCCGCCGGTGCGTCGTGGCGAACAACTCCTGCGACGGCGTGAAATTGTGGGGCGGGGGCAGCCGCGTGGAGAACACGCTCATCTACGGGCGCGGCGACGGCGACCCCACGACGACGCCCTGGGCCGCCGTTGTCATCGGCACCGAGCAGGCCAACGCCACGTTTGAGTTCGTGAACGTAACCGTGGACGACACGCTGGGCCACAACTACCTGATGCACGTGCAGTACGACACGCCCAACGTGCCCGTTGTCCTCATCTTGCGCAACGGCATCTGGCGCGGCGCGGACTCGCCCATCTACGTCGCGGGCGCGTCCACCGTCATCGCCGACCGCAACCTGTTCTACTTCCCCGGCAGCCCCGACGAGGTCTTCGTCCACGGAGGCACGACCTACACTTCCGCCACCATCGGCACGCTGGGCGTGGGCAGCCTGTACGGCGACCCGCGATTCGTCGCGCGGGCCTGGGGCGCGGACGGCGACTATCACCTGCTGGCCGATAGCCCCGCCGTGGACGCGGGCACGCCCGTCGGCGCGCCGCCCGATGACCTGGACGGCAGCCTTCGGCCCGTCGGCGACGCTCCCGACCTAGGCGCTTACGAGCGGCAGCAAGGCGTCGGGACGGTGCCGCTGGTGGCGGGTTGGAACCTGGCGTCCATTCCCGTTGTCCCGGAGAGCAGCGCCATCACCGACGTGCTGCAATCCATCGCGGACAAGTATGCCATCGTGCACTCGTGGGACGCCGCGGCGCAGGGGTGGCGCACCTACAACCCCGCGCTCCCGCCCGAAGGGCAGACGCTCCTGGCGCTGGACGAGCGGACGGCTTTCTGGATTCTGATGACCGAGCCGGCGGCGCTTGCGGTGCGCGGCACGCCGCCTTTGGCCACGAGCCAGGCGCTGCGCGTCGGCTGGAATCTAGTCGCGTACCCGTCGGCGACGCCGCGCCCCGTGGCCGACGCTCTGGCGTCCATCGCGGGCAAGTACAGCATCGTGTGGGGCTACCACGCGGGCGAACCGCAGCCGTGGAAGCGATATAATCCCTCGGCCAGCATCGGCAATGATCTGGCGAACCTGGAGCCTGGACGGGGCTATTGGGTGCGCGCGACGCAAGAATGCGCGCTGGTGATAGAGTGAGGGCGGGCGTGAATCCCCTGGACTGGCTTCTTGAGCCGGATAACCCATTCGTGCGCTATCATGCTCTGCGCCAACTGCTGGGCTGCGGCGACGATGACTCCGACGTGCGCCAGGCCCGCGCGGCCATCCCGGAATCCCCCGTTGTGCGGCGCATCTGGGCCAGGCAGGCGCCCGAAGGCCACTGGGGCGACCCGTCCTCGCCCTACCTGCCCAAGTACAAGGCCACCTACTGGACGCTGATGCTGTTGGGGTTTTTGGGGTTGAGCCGTGATGAGGAGCCGATACGCAGGGCTGTGGAGCATGTGTTGGCCTTCCAAGGGCCGGAGGGCGGCTTCCGCGAGCGCGGCGAAGAGGGCGCGCGGCGCGAGTACGCCTACGTCGCCCGGCGGGCGCGGCAACGAGGCAAGTCGCCCCCGCCGGAAACGGACTTCATCGCAGACCTGTTGCACCAATCGGTGCTGTCGTGTCTCACAGGCAACGTGGTGGCGGCGTTGCTGCGACTGGGCTATGGCGACGACCCCCGCGTGTGGCGCGCCGTGAACTGGCTCGTGGACGTGCAGAACGCCGATGGCGGGTGGTTGTGTCCTTACTGGAGGGCACACGTCCGCGACACGCACGGCTGCTTCTACGGCACGATTTGCTCCATGGAGGCGTTCGCGGAGATTCCGGAGGAGCGACGCACCGCTGCGGTGCGGGATGCCGCAGCGCGCGCCGCCGAGTTCCTTCTCATGCACCACCTCTACAAGGCCGACCACCACGACTTTGCGGTCATCAAACCCCAGTGGCTTACGCTGGCATTCCCCTGGTTCTACGGCTACAACATCCTGCGCGGGCTGTGGGTGCTGGTGCGCCTGGGCTATCGGGACTCGCGGATGGAGGATGCGCTGGCCGTACTCCAGCGCAAGCGGACGCCCGACGGCGTGTGGGTTCTGGAGAACGCGCCCCAGGGCCGCATACAGGCCGATCTGGAGAAGAAGGGCCAGCCCAGCAAGTGGCTGACGCTGATGGCGCTGTGGGTGCAGAAGGGGATGGCCGATGGCTCCTAGCCGCTGCCTGTTTCGCTTACTATGGTGCGAGGACACCCGTCATGCGAGGCGTGCAGCGGCGAGGCAATCTGGCCGTAGCGCGGGGTGCGTTTCGGTTCGCGGGTAACGCAAAGACCCCAAGGGTCTCGGAGACCCTTGGGGTCTTCACACCCGTGGGGGTTGACCTCACCCGACTCCTCCCGCACCCTGGCGGCTACGGAAAGCCGCCCTACGTGTCTCGCCTTCGTGCCTTTGTGTGAGAATCATGCTTCTTACAAAGGCGCAGAGACACAAAGGGATAACACTTCCCGAAATGCATATTCGCCCCCTCCCCGTATTGATTTTATGCAAAGTTGTGGTAAAATAGGGTAGCGTCTGTTCGCCCACGCAGGAGGCGCCGGCGAGCCTTGCGCCCGCGCGGGTCGCCCCTGCGCAGCGCCGAGACTAAGGAGGAACCGAATGCTACAAGAAGTAGAAGAGTTCCTCAGTTACTTGAGGGTAGAGAAAGCCTATTCGGATAACACGTTGGCCGCCTATCGGAACGACTTGACGCAGTTCGTGGACTTCATCCGTGGCAAAGTGCCGACGCCCGCCGACTGGAACGCTGTGGACAAGAACCTGGTCGTGAACTACGTGATGCACCTGAAGGAGCGCGAATACGCCTCCTCGTCCGTGGCGCGCAAACTGGCTGCCGTCAAGTCCTTCTTCCACTTCCTGGCGCGAGAGGGCCGCATCAAGGAGGATCCGACGACGACGCTGGACTCGCCGAGGCTGGGCAAGAGGCTGCCCAAAACGCTGACACGCAAGGAGGTGGATCGGCTTCTGGAGGCCCCAGGAACGGGCGACGACCCCAAGATTCTGAGGGATCGGGCGATTCTGGAACTGCTGTACGCCACGGGCATGCGGGTAACGGAACTGGTGTCGCTGACGCTGAACGACATCAACCTGGCGTCGGGGAGCGTGCGCGTGGTGCACGGCAAGCGGCACAAGGAGCGCATCATCCCCGTCCACCCGCACGCACTGGAGGCGGTGGAGGCTTACCTGCAGCGCGGACGCATCCACATGGCCAAGGATCCGAACGAGCAGGCGCTCTTCGTCAACTTCCAGGGGAAGCCGCTCACGCGCCAGGGGCTGTGGCTCATCATCAAGCACTACGTGGAGGAGGCCGGCATCAGCAAGGCGGTTACGCCGCACACGCTGCGCCATTCTTTCGCCACGCACCTGTTGACCGGCGGTGCGAAACTCCCCGATGTCCAGAGGCTCCTGGGCCACGCCAGCGTCTCCACAACCCAGATTTACACCCACCTTACGAAAGAGGAACTGCGGGAGGCGTATGACAACGCCCACCCCAGGGCCAGGAAGGATTGAGGCTTCGCTTTGCACACCAACCAGGGGGACAGCATGCCGGAGTTCTACACAAAGCAGCATTTTGCGCGAGCGGCAGAAGCCATCTTCGCGCGGACGCGCCACAGGCCCCAGGTGGCCGTCGTTTTGGGTTCGGGTCTGGGCGGCCTGGTGTCAGAGGTACAAGATGCCGACGTGATCCCCTACAGCGAGATACCCGAGTTCCCCCAGTGCACCGTGGAGGGGCACATGGGGCGGCTGGTCATCGGGCGGCTGGAGGGGACCTGCGTGGCGATGATGCAGGGCCGCGCCCACTACTACGAGGGCTACTCCATGCAGCAGGTAACGTTTCCCGTCCGAACCTTCCAGCAAATGGGGATCGGGGTGCTCATCGTTACCAACGCTGCGGGCGGGCTGAATCCCGAGTTCCGCGCCGGCGACCTGATGCTCATCGCCGACCACATCAACCTGGTGGGGATGGCCGGCCTGAACCCGTTGCGGGGGCCGAATGACCCTGAACTGGGGCCGCGCTTCCCGGACATGAGCCGCGCCTACGATCCGGAGTTGCGGGCCATCGCCCGCCGCGTGGCCGCGCGCGAGGGGATTCCGCTCCGCGAGGGCGTGTACATCATGCTGGCGGGGCCTAGTTTTGAGACGCCTGCCGACATGCGGTTTCTGCGCGCCATCGGCGCCGACGCAGTGGGCATGTCCACCGTGCCCGAGGTAACCGTGGCGCGGCATGGGGGCACGCGGGTGTTGGGCATATCGGGCATCGCCAACACCCTGTCGCCGGGGGAGGCCGCGGCCGGCCACGACGACACCACCCACGAGGAGGTGCTCGCCGCAGGCCGTGTGCTGGCCCCGCGTCTGGCTGCCCTCATCCGCGGCGTCCTGCGCGAACTGGGCGGAACCTAGTGGCCGGTACGACGTCTTGGGTGTAAAGTCCTTGAGGGTAGAGAAGTCATGTCCATCGTAATCACCCTGCTGAAAGCCTACGCGATATGGCTGTACATCCTGTTCGCCATCGTCGCCCTGTTTGCGTTGCGGGCGGCGCTCAAGGCCCGGGCGGAGATTCGCCAGTCCATCTTCTCGCTGGAGAAGGAGTTCGCGCGGAACCGCCTGTATCGCGCCGTTACCGTGATGATCGTCATGGCCTTGCTGGCCGGGGCGCTGTTCGTCGCCACGCACCTGGGGGGGCCGACCACGCCCGCGACGACGGAGCCGACGCCCACGGCGACGCGATTCCTGCGCGCCACACCCACCTACAGCCCCGAGGAACTGACGCCGACGCCCACAGCCACCATTACCCGCGTCCGACCCACGCGGCAGCCGATCCCCACCGCGCCTGTGTTTACGCCCACGGCCACGCCTGCGCCGCCACCCCTGTGCCCCACGCCCGGCGTCAACCTGACCTCGCCGAGGCCTGGCGCGCGCCTTTCGGGCGTCGTGCAGGTAACGGGCACCGCTGCCATCGGCAACTTCTGGTACTACAAGATAGAGATCGGCATCGGGAGCAACCCGTCGCAGTGGTCTGTAGTCGGCGACCTGCACTACGCGCCCGTGTCCGATGGCGTGCTGGAGACGTTCAACGCGGCGGCGTTCCCGGCGGGCGAGTACACATTGCGCCTGGTAGTGGTGGACAAGACCGGCAACTTCCCGGAGCCTTGCGCCGTGGCGGTAACGATTGCGCCGTGAGCGGGGCGGGGTGCTCCCTGCCCGTGCAGGAGCGTTGTGAGCGAAGTGGGGCGACACAGGGAAAACGAGCCCGATAGGGCGAAGGAATTCTTCTCGGATTTCCGCGTGAGCCGAGGTCTGACTCCGTCGCGGCTCGTGCTCATGAGCGGTTCGCTGGGGTTTGCGGTGTCCCTCGCGGCGCTGGGGCCGCAACTGGCGAGCGTTCTGCCCTCGCGGATGCTCATCTCGTGCGCGATCGCCGGACTCGTGGTGGGGTTCACCATCTGGACCGTTCTGGATTTGCAACGCGCCTCGCCGGATCCTCACGGCATCTACCGTCTGGCGCTTCAGGCCCACAGCGACTGGCTGTCCTCGCTGGTCGGCTGGGTTCTCCTCGGCGGCGAACTCACCGTTGCAGCCCTCCTTGGCCGTGCGTTGGGGGAGCAATTAGGAGCATGGGTGGGGCTGGGGGCGGGCTGGACGCGGCCCGCGTTTGCGGCGGGCGTTGTGCTGTTGATGGCGCTCGTTACCCTGGCGAGCAGATGGCAGCGGCCTCTTCAGATTGTTCTTCTGATAGGTCCCCTGGTTGGGTATGTCGCGGCTCTGGGAATTGACCACATCGTCGGTGTTGGGGTGGGGGTCGCGCCGATCGCCGGGGTTGCAGCGCGGTTTACATGGGGTGTTACGGCACTGGCGCTGGTGGGGTTTTGGGGGCTGGAAGCCGCGTTGGTTGAGTCCGAAGACCTCAGGCGGCCTCGCGTCAACCTGCCGCGAGTTCTGGTAGCAGCGGGGATTTTGATTCCGTGCAGCGTGGGGCTGGTCGGCTTCCTCATGGTCCCGCACGGCACCGAGGGGGCCGCGTGGCCCTTCTGGAGCCGATGGGGAGCGATGGCTACGACAGGACTGCTGTGCCTGCTGATGGCAGGGGCGCTGTGGTGGGTCATCCTCGTTGCGGTACGGCAGGGCCTTATCTTGGCTCGCCACGGCTTTCTGCCGGCGGCCCTGACGCATCTGGACAGGGGGGGCAGAGCACCCATCGCGCTCTTGCTGGCGGTGGCAGGCGTCGCGGCGCTTCTCGCAGCGGCGGTTCCCGCAAGCGCCCTCGCTGCCGCGGCCGCTTTCGTGTGGGCGTTGGCGGCCGTCGGCGTGAATGTATCTGCAATCATCCGCTACGATCGGGCCGAGGAGCCTGCTCGCAAAACCGTGCTGCCGTTCTTCCCGCTGGTGCCTGGCTTGGGCATTGCAGGTACGCTGTTCCTCATAGCGTTCCTGCCGGTGTGGGCATGGCTGGCGGCCGGAATTTGGGCGGGAGCAGGCGTTGCCGTGTATGCCCTATTCGGCGTGCGGTGGCGAGCACAGAAGCGCGAGGGCATCACGATCTTCCGAGAGGATGAAGAGCACCCCAAACGCGGATTTCGCGTTCTCGTGCCGGTGGCCAATCCGAAGACAGCCAAGCATCTCATGGAACTGGCCTTGACCCTCGTCAAACCCGTTGACGGCGACATCGTGGCGTTGCAGGTGGTGGAGACGCCCGCGCGGGTCTCCATCGCGACGGGGCGGCGGCTGGCCCGCGGACAGTTGGAGGCGTTGAAAGCCGCCAGCGAGGCGGTGGAGGAGCAGGGGGTGCCGGTGCATGTGATGACCAGAGTGGCCCGCACCGCCCATCAGGGTATCGTGGACACGGCGGTGGAAGAGGATTGCGACCTCATCATCCTGGGCTGGACGCAGCGCGCGCCGGTTTCATCCGGCTCGCTGGGCCGTATCGTGGACGCCGTGCTGCGCGATGCGCCATGCGGCGTCCTGGTCGTGAGCGGGCAGGTGCCACAGCGCGCCCAGCGTATCCTTGTGCCGGTTACCAGCGGCCCTCACGCGGAGGAGGCTTTGCAACTCGCCGGGCGACTCGCCCAGACCTTTGGCGCCAGTGTCAAAGCCTTGCATGTGGTAGCGCCTGAGGCCAGCGCCGAAGCGGAATCCAAGGCCCGCGAGCGGGTTGACGAGTGCGTGGACGCGCTGAAGGCGACATGCTATGCCGATCTGGACGTCGTGCGTTCGGACGACGTAGTGGGAGCCATCGTCAGTGAGGCCGAGCGCGCCGATATGCTGGTTATGGGAATGTCCAAGGAGTCTTGGCTGGATCGGGTCCTGTTCGGACGGGTACCCGAGCAGGTTCTGACCAAGACGGACACGCCCCTGATGCTCGTGCGGGCGCCTAGCAACTTGGCGCGCGTGTGGCTCCACCGCCTGTGGGATGGCTTCTATAGCCTGTTTCCCAACTTGGAACCCGAAGAACTGGTAACCCTGTACCGTACCCTGCGCGAGGGTGCGCGAGGCGATGTCAACTACTACGTGCTCATCGTGCTGTCAGCGGTGATCGCCAGCCTGGGATTGCTAGCCGACAGTGCCGCGGTAATCATCGGCGCGATGCTGGTGGCGCCGCTGATGACCCCTATTCTGGCGCTGTCGCTGGGCATCGTGTTGGGCGAGCCGCGGATGCTGAGCCGTGGCGCGGAGTCCACCATCAAGGGTGTCGGCGCAGCAGTGGTGTTGTCGGCGTTCTCAGCACTTCTGTTTCCGGTTTCGCAACCGACGGCGGAGATCATCGCGCGCACTCATCCCACGTTGATGGACTTGGGGGTCGCCCTCGCGTCGGGTGCGGCGGGGGCCTACGCGCTGGCCCGCAAAGAGGTGGCCGCCGCGCTGCCCGGCGTGGCCATCGCCGCCGCGCTGATGCCCCCGTTGTGCACGGTGGGCATCGGCTTGGCGCAAGGCAGCGGAAGTGTGATGGGCGGTGCACTGCTCCTGTTCCTCACAAACCTTATCGCCATCACGCTGGCAGGAGCGTTCGTCTTCCTGCTTCTGGGCATCCGGCCGAAGGCCCAGGCGGCAGAGCGTGAAGCCTGGTTCCGGAGAGGACTGACCTTCTCCGCTGCCGCGCTGGTCATCATCTCGGCGCTGCTGGTGGGCATCATGGTTCGCTCCGAGCGAGTATCGGCAGAACAGCGCCTGCTGCGGGAGGTCCTGGCGTCGGAAGTAGAGCGGCTGCCCTCGGCCCGCTTGGTGTCGGTGGACAGCGCCAGGCGTTCGGGCGGCGTCTGGCGGATTGAGGCGACGGTGCAGTTGGCGGAACCGCCCGACGCGCAGCAGGCCGAATCGGTCTCCAGGGCGCTGGCCGAGGTGCTGCACGGCCCTGTGCAGTTGCGGCTGCGGACGGTGTTAGTCCAGGAGGTGGAATCGCGCCATCCCAAGTAGGGAACCATTCCCTGACTTGACACGTTAGCCATTTACAGGCATGCTTCTTGCATGCAAGGGGCACAGACGGACTTGGAGGGTGCGTCTCGTTTGGAATGCGGCTTGCAGGAAGAACCGCGTTAGGAGGTGCGATTATGCGCGGCAAAAGGAAACGTTCCCTGGTTGGGTGGGGCTCCAAAGCGGTGAGCGTTCTGATCCTGGCCATCCTGGTGTGGGCGCCGCTGGCACACCTGACCGCAGGCCCGGCCCAGGCTGCCGACCCCACGTGGCGCGGCGAGTACTACAACAACACCTGGTTCGGCGGCAGCCCCGCTCTGGTGCGCGATGATGCCGACATCAACTTTGACTGGGGCGCATCAGCGCCGGCAGCGGGCGTCAACGCCGACAACTTCTCGGTGCGGTGGACGCGAGTCGTCCGTTTTGAGGACGGCACCTACCGGTTCACCGTAACCACCGATGATGGCGTGCGCCTGTGGCTCAACGGCGACCTGGTGCTGGACAAGTGGTTTGACCAGGCCCCCACGACGTACACGTTCACACGGGCCATGACCGCGGGCGATCATCCCCTGCGCCTGGAGTACTACGAACACACCGGCATCGCCCAGATTCGCCTGTCGTGGGTGCGGACGGACTACAGCCCCGCCTTCTGGCATGGTGAGTTCTACCCCAACATGTACCTGACGGGCGCGCCGCAACTGGTGCGCGATGACCCCATCCTGGACTTCAACTGGGGCACCAACTCGCCGGGTTCGCCCATCCCGGCCGATTACTTTTCGGTCCGCTGGACCAGCATCGTGAACTTCGCGACGGCGGGGAACTATACGTTCTACGCGACCCACGACGACGGCATGCGCGTGTGGGTGGATGAGCAACTCGTCATTGATAAGTGGTACGCCCAGCCGGAGACGACCCACACGGCCACGATCTACTTGGGCGCGGGCGACCATCGCATCCGCGTGGAGTACTTTGAGCAGATCGGCGTGGCTGTGGCGCGGCTGCGCTGGGAGCCGGCGACCCCGCCCCCACCCCCGCCCCCGCCGCCTCCACCGCCCGGCCCCGTTGAGGTCGTCGTGGACGAGTTCAGTCCGGGCTTCGTCAAGGGCGGACCGGCATCTGGCTGGCGCACGAGTTGGTGCGGCTATGGCAATCACTCCTACTGGACGCTGAACAACGTCTATGCGGTGTCCAACTGGGCCAAGTGGACGCCCGCGCTGCCGACTCCGGGGCGCTACACCGTGTACGTCTTCATCCCGTCGTGCAACGCCACCACGGGCAATGCCCGCTACCGCGTCTACCACGCGGGGATGCGCCACGACGTGTCGGTGAACCAGTATATCTACTACAACGCCTGGGTGCGGCTAGGGACCTTCACCTTCAACGCCACGGGCGGCGAGTATGTGTACCTGGCCGACAACACGCAGGAAGCCTACCTGTCGCGGCGCATCGGTTTTGACGCGGTGAAGTTCGTCCTGGCCGAGCCGACGACGCCTCCGACGGCGTGCACCATCACGCCCAAGTTCGGCTTCGGGCGCATCTGGAACACCTACAGCGCCGTGCGGAGCGGCCTGGGGTGCCCGCTGGCCGACGAGTTCAGCACCACCGCTGCGGAGGAGATCTTCATCGGCGGCTACATGTTCTGGACATCGGTGGGGCCGAGGGTGTACGTGCTGTACAACAACGGGACGTGGCAATCCTTCGCCGATACATGGGCGCCGCCTCAGCCCGAGTCGGATCCCAGCATCGTGCCGCCGTGGGGCTACTACCAGCCGGTGCGCGGCTTCGGCAAGGTCTGGCGCGAGAACCCCAGCGTGCGTTCGGCGCTGTCGTGGGCCACAGAGCCGGAGCGCGGGCTGACCCTGTCGTGGCAGAACTTTGAGCGCGGGCACATGCTGTGGAGCAACCGCTTGGGCATCTTCGTGCTGTACAGCAACGGCACGTGGCGGCACTACGACTAGCCGCGGCGTCCGCCGCATTGTTGTGATCGTATGTTGCAGGGGCGACACACGCGTTGCCCCTGCATTTTGTGCCGCGCCCGCACGCAGGTGTTACCCCTCACATCCACCTGGCCCCTTCTCTCCCCGCGGGCGGGGCGAGAAGGGGGCGTGCGCAGCCTCAGCGGCGCACCGCGTAGGGGCGACCGGCCGGTCGCCCTTACAGGCAGACAGGCGACGCCAGGGCTTCGCCCCTTCAGCCCGATGCCTCCGCGTCGGGCGCTCTGTCCCCTCTCCCGCTGGGAGAGGCGGCCAGGGGGAGAGGTCCTTGACATCCCGCCCTACCCCTGCTATCCTGGCCCCCAAACACA
>JACIWU010000083.1 GCA_014360805.1 Chloroflexota bacterium | reverse complement strand
CCCATACCTGCCCCCGGCCCGCGGCGTCTATGGAAAGCCGCCCTACGGATATCAAGGGTCTGGGGAAAGCGCGTCGTGCGAAACCTATTTTGGGTTTGAGCCTCAGCCCGCGTTATAATGCGAGCATACACAAACATCAGGAGGCGCCATGACCGCACCCATCATCGCCATACCCTGCCGCCACGACACATCGGGGCGGCATCACCACCTCCCCCTGCAGGGGATGGGCCAGGCGTACCTGTCCGCCGTCATCGCGGCGGGCGGAGCCCCCGTGCTCATGCCGCTGGGCCTGGACGAGCCGCGCCTGTTCCACGCGTTGGATCGCGCTGACGGCCTGCTGCTGGCGGGCGGCGAGGACATCGCGCCGGCGCTCTTCGGCGAGGCCCCGCATCCCAACCTGGGCACGGTGGACGCCGAACGCGACGCGGCGGAAATCGCTCTGGCGCGGCGGGCGCTGGCCATGGGCCTGCCCCTCCTGGCCATATGCCGCGGCATCCAGGCGCTGAACGTGGCGGCGGGCGGCTCGCTCTACCAGGACATCCCCAGCCAGGTCCCCGGCGCGCTGAAGCATCACTGTTTCTACCCCGAATACCCCCGCGGCCACATCGCCCACACGGTGGACATCGCGCCCGACAGTCGCCTGGCGGCGATCCTGGAGCAGGGCGACGCCGTGCCGGTCAACTCGTTGCACCACCAGGCGGTCAAGGCCCTGGGAGCGGGGCTACGGGTGGTAGCGCAGGCCCCCGATGGTATCGTGGAGGCGGTGGAAGGCACAGGCGGCGCGTGGGTGCTGGCGGTCCAGTGGCACCCGGAAGAACTCGTCGCATCGCGCGCCGACATGCGGGCGCTGTTCCGCGCCTTTGTGGAGGCGGCGGGAGGATGATCGGCGTGTTTGACTCGGGCGTGGGCGGGCTTTCGGTGCTGCGCGAAATCTGGGCGCAACTGCCCGACGAGAGCACCCTCTACTTCGCCGACACGGCCCACTGCCCCTACGGTTCGCGCAGCGCCAAGGAGATCCGCGACCTGGCCGTGCGCATCACCGACTTTCTCGTCCAACGCGGCGCGCAGGTTGTCGTCGTGGCGTGCAACACCGCATCGGCCGCCGCGCTCCACCATCTGCGCGAGCGGTTCTCCGTGCCCATCGTCGGCATGGAGCCGGCGGTGAAGCCTGCGGCCGAACGCACCCGCGCCGGCAAAGTGGGCGTTATCGCCACGCCCGTAACATTTCAGGGCGAACTCTTCGCGCGCCTGCTGGAGCGGTATGCCAACGGGGTGGAGGTGCTCACGCAGGTTTGCCCCGGCCTGGTGCAGCAGGTGGAAGCGGGGAAACTGGACGATCCGGAGACCGACCGTCTGCTGCGGCTGTACCTGGAGCCGATGGTGGGGGCGGGGGTTGACTCGCTGGTGCTGGGGTGTACGCACTACCCGTTTCTGCGGGAGGCCATCGCGCGCCTCGTGGGGCCGCACGTGGACATCATAGACCCCGCGCCCGCCGTAGCCCGCCAGACGGCTCGGGTGCTGGAACAGCATGGGCTGCGCACGGTCGGACGCGGCCCCGCCCTGCGCCTTTTCTACACGTCCGGCGACCCGCGTGCGTTTGAGGGTATTGCGGCGCGGCTACTGGGCGTCCCCGTCCATGTCGAAGGGACGAGGAACCGCGAATCGCGAGAATAAACGCGAATGTCTATTTCTATTCTATTCGGTTATTCGCGTTCATTCGCGGTTAGAAGCCCTCCGCTGGCAGAACGCTGGGGCGAGGTCGGCTTGCCCGCGCGGGGAGGCGTACCGCGTAGGGCGACCCGCGGGTCGCCCCTACACCCAGCCCGATGCTTCAGCGTGGGGCGTGGTGTGCCGCGGAATCGCACTATGCCTAGGGAACCGCGAATCGTATTAATGAACGCGAATGTCTATTTCCATTCGCGTGCATTCGCGGTTAGAAGCCCTCCGCTGGCAGAATGCTGGGGCGAGGTCGGCTTGCCCGCGCGGGGCTGAACCCCCGCGCTACAAGGACGAAGCCCCGGAGGGGCTTTGTCCGTTCAGCCCGATGCTTCAGCGTCGGGCGTGGTGTGCCGCGGAATCGCACTATGCCTAGGAAACCGCGAATCGCGCGAATAAACGCGATTGTCTATTTCTATTCTATTCGTGTTCATTCGCGTTCATTCGCGGTTAGAAGCCCTCCGCTGGCAGAACGCTGGGGCGAGGTCGGCTTGCCCGCGCGGGGAGGCGCCCCTACACCCAGCCCGATGCTTCAGCGTGGGGCGAACGCGCGGAATCGCACTATGTCTAGGAAACCGCGAATCGCGCGAATAAACGCGAATGTCTATTTCCATTCGCGTGTATTCGCGGTTACAACCTCTACCTGCTCGCGGGCGTGGTAGGAACTGCGCACGAGCGGCCCGGCTTCCACGTGCTTCAGACCCATCGCCACGCCCTCGCGGGCCAGCGCGGCGAACTCCTCCGGCGGCACGTAGCGTTCCACCGGCAGGTGGGCGCGGCTAGGTTGCAGGTACTGGCCCAGCGTCAGCAGGTCGCACCCCACGCTCACCAGGTCGGCCATGACGGCCCGCACCTCGTCGGGCGTCTCGCCCAGGCCCACCATCAGCCCCGTCTTGGTGAGCGCCGTTGGAGACATCGCCTTAGCCTGGCGCAGCAGGCGGAGCGAACGGGCGTAGTCCGCGCCGGGCCTGGCCGTGGGATACAGCCGGGGCACGGTCTCCAGGTTGTGGTTCAGGACATCGGGGCCGGCGTCCATGACGACCCGCAGCGCGTCCTCGCTCCCCTGAAAGTCGGGGACGAGCACCTCAACCCTGCACGCGGGCACGCGGCGGCGGATGGCGCGGATGGTCTCCGCGAAGATGCCCGCGCCCCCGTCGGGCACGTCGTCGCGCGTTACCGACGTGATGACGGCGTACCGCAGCCCCAGCGCCTCCACGGCGCGGGCCACCCGCTCCGGCTCGTCCCAGTCCAGCGGCTGGGGCGTCCCCTTGGCGACGGCGCAGAATCGGCACCGCCGCGTGCACACATCCCCGAGGATGAGAAACGTGGCCGTGCCGCTGTGGAAGCACTCGCCTTTGTTGGGGCACCGCGCCTCCTCGCAAACGGTGTGCAAGCCCAGGTTGTCCAGAAGGCTGTTCACTTCCTGATACGCGCCGCCAGCGGGCAATCGCACCCGCAACCACGGCGGCTTTGGCCCCGAAACCGGCATCGCCGAACCCCTTTCGTCCGCTGACCACTGCTGGCTGATTGCTATTCGCTGACCGCTGACTGCTGATTGCTGACCGCTAAAAATGAATCGGCATCCCCGCGGCGGCGTGGGCGGCCTCCATGACCGCCTCCGACAGCGTGGGATGAGGCCGCACGGCGCGCGAGAACTCTTCCGCCGTGAATTCCAGCCGCAGCGCCAGCACCGCCTCGCCGATGAGTTCCGTCGCCCCTGGGCCGATGATCTGCACGCCGAGGAGGGCATCGTGGGTCTCGCTGACCACCAGTTTCACGAACCCCTCGCGTTCGCCGAGGATGACGGCCTTGGAGCACGCCATGAAAGGGAACTTGGCGGTGCGCACGGCGTGTCCCCGCTCCCGCGCCTGGGCCTCGGTGAGGCCGGCGCTGGCCACCTCGGGGCGCGAGTACACGGCGCGGGGCATGTGGTCATAGTTCAGCGGGCGCGGGTTGCGCCCGGCCATGTGTTCCACGGCCACGATGCCCTCGGCGCTGGCCACATGGGCCAGTTGCAGCGTGGGCACGCAGTCGCCGATGGCATAAACCGACGGCACGTTGGTCTGCATGTGCCCGTTGACGGGGATAAAGCCGCGGTCGGTCTTGACCCCTGCCGCTTCCAGGCCCAGGCCGTCGGTTGCCGGCGCCCGCCCCACCGCCATCAGCAGTTTCTCCGCCGACACGGTTTCCTTCTGGCCGGCGGATGTGGTGAACGCCACGCGCACGTCCTCGCCATCGGTCTCTACCTTCTCCACGCGCGCGCCCGCCTCCACGCGGATGCGCTGACGCTTCAGGCTCTTGGCCAGTTCCTCGGCCACCTCCGTATCCTCGGCGGGCAGCACCTGGGGCAATGCTTCCAGCAGCGTTACCTTGCTCCCCAGGCTCTGGAACAGGCAGGCGAACTCCACGCCCACCGCCCCCGCGCCGATGACGACAAGGCTGGCCGGGATGTGGTCCAACTGGAGCGCGCCGGTGCTGGACAGGATACGCTGCTCGTCAATCGTTACGCCTGGGAGCGACTTGGCGCGGGCGCCGGTGGCGATGAGGATGTGGCGCGCCGACACCGTCTCCGTCCCGCCGTCGGGCTTCTGCACCTTCAGCGATGTTGGCGAATCCAGCGTCGCCGTGCCCTGGAGCAGCGCCACCCGGTTCTTCTTGAGGAGCGACTCCACCCCCTTGCGCAGGCGCGACACAACCTGATCCTTGCGCTTCTGGGCCTGCGCCCAGTCCAGGGCTGCCCCGCCCACCTGGACGCCGTACTCGGCCGCGGCCTGCGCCAGGCTCCAAACCTCGGCGCTGCGCAGGAGCGCCTTGGTCGGGACGCACCCTCGGTTCAGGCACGTGCCGCCCACCGCATCCTTCTCCACCAGGAGCACCTTCATCCCCAATTGCGAGGCGTGGATGGCCGCGACGTACCCGCCCGGCCCTGCTCCGATGATGGCGACATCGTATGGCTCGGTCATATTGTTTTCCTCCTTAAATGAGCATCACTATTGAGTTAGAATGTCCCGAATGGTCCTCTGCACTTCGGGCTGTTGCATCAGCCGCGTGTGGGCGTAGGGCGGCAGGTCGCCTCCGAACCACGCCAGCGGGTCGTCGGCTCCCGTCGGTCGCGTCCTGTCCACGCAATACCCGTTGCGAAACACGATAGGCACGGGCCTCGTCCCCGGAATCGCGGTGGCGCTGGGGAGCATGGTCAGCAAGTCCCCGAAGTGCAGTTCTATCGGCACGTGGGCCGTCCTGGAAGGGACGAGAAACCGCACTGTGATTTGCCCCGCCAGACACCAGAACCGAACATCCCTGGGCGTGCACTCGGCGCGGTTCAGGTATCGCAACAGAAAACTCTTCTCCGAGATTTGCAACAGCCCCAGCGCCTTGGGCGATATGGGCGGGCAGGCCTCGCCGGGCATCTCGGCCAACACCCGCTCGCGCAACGTCTCATACCCCCTGCAAATCGCATTCATGGCGGCCTTGCTGCGCGAGGGCAGGAGAATCCGCGCCCACCACATCTTCCGGAAAGCCCCGGCGACCGACCCGAGGCGCGCGCCCCGATTGGGCGTCCCCACCAGGATGACCTTGTCCACGTTGCCGTTGTAGCGCGTGCCCAGGGCGTCCGGCGTTCGGCGGCTCAGGTAGTACCGAGTGATGATTCCCCCCGCGCCGACGGCCACAATGCTCACTTTGCCCGGCCCGCCCAAGGCCCGGCTCTCCGCCGCCAGCGCGTCCACTTGGCACGCATCGCCATCGGGCGCAGCCGAATCGTCTGACAGGCGGCGGGCGATCTGGATGAGGTCGCCCTGCGCGTCGTACCGAGGCACCGTCCCATGCCGCACGTAGCCGTACCCAAAGCGGCGGATAAGGCGCGGGTCTAGCCCGCCCTGTTGCACAAGATGCGCGACAAGCCCCCACCGATCCCAATCCTGGGGCGAGCCGCCCAGATCATGGATCAGGATGACCGGCCGCGGTAGCATCGCCGTTGCCCTCCGATTCCGCAGCGCCGTTGGGAGGCGTGGCGCGGTCGCTTTCCAGGCGGGCGACGGCGGCCACCTCGTCATCGCCGCGGATGTCAATGACCCGTGCGCCTCTAGCCGCACGCCCCGCCCGGGGGATACTCTGCACAGGCGTGCGCAGCACCATTCCCTCGGTGGAGACGACGGTGATTTCGTCGTCCGGCTGCACGACCCGTGCAGAAGTAACCGGCCCGGTTACCTTCTGGTTGCGGGCTTGCACCCTCACGCCGCGCCCGTTCCTGCCCTGCAAGGGGATGTCCTCCAGGGGAATGCGCTTGCCGTAGCCCCTCGTCGTTACGATGAGCAGGTCGCCGCCAGGTTCGGCGATGGTCATGCTGGTTACGTGATCGCCCTTGGCCAGGCGGATGCCCATCACGCCGCCTGCGCTTCGGCCCATGGGCCGCACCGATTCCTCGCTGAAGCGGATGCCCTGGCCGCCCTCGGTAACCAGGATGATCTCCTGGCCGCCGCGGGTAAGGCGCACCCAGTGGAGCGCGTCCCCCTCCTCCAGGTTCAAGGCGATGATGCCGCTGGGCCGCACCGCCGCGAATTCGGCCAGGGGGGTTCGCTTGACCTTGCCGTTGCGCGTCGCCATGACGAGGTATTCGGCCTGCTGGAAGTCGGGCACGGCCACGGCGGCAGTGGCCGATTCCCCCTCGTCCAGCGCCAGCAGGTTGGCCATGTGGACGCCCTTGGCCTGGCGGGATGCGTCGGGGATTTGGTGCGCCCGAAGGCCGAAAGCCCGCCCGCGATTAGTGAAGAACAGGATGTAGTCCATGGTCGTCGCGGCCAGGATGAACTGGACGGCGTCCTCCTCGCGGGTGGTGATTCCGGCCACGCCGCGGCCGCCGCGAGCCTGGGCGCGGTAGGCTTTCAGGGGCACGCGCTTGACATACCCGCGCTGCGTGATGGTGATGAGCACGTCCTCGCGCGCCACCAAATCCTCATCGCTGAGTTCGGCGGCTTCCTCCGCGGAAATATGCGTGCGGCGGGCGTCGCCGTACTTCGCCTTGATGTCGGCCAGGTCCTGGCGGATGAGGGTCAGAATCTTCTGCGGGTTCGCCAGGATGTCCTCTAGGTAGGCGATGGTGCGGCGCACCTCGGCGTACTCGTCCTCAATCTTCTGGCGCTCCAGGGCCGCCAGTCGCCGCAACTGCATATCCAAGATGGCGCGGGCCTGAATCTCGGTGAGTTTGAACCGCCGCACCAGCTCCGCCTGCGCCGTGTCGGCGTCGGGCGACTGGCGAATGGTGCGAATCACCTCGTCCAGGAAGTCCAGCGCAATCCGCAGGCCCTCAAGGACGTGGGCGCGCGCCCGCGCCTTGTCCAGGTCGTAGCGGCAGCGCCGCGTGATGACGTCCCGCCGATGCTCAATGTACAGCGCGATGGCCCGCTTCAGCGACAGGACGCGCGGCTCGCCGTCCACCAGCGCCAGCATGTTGATGCCGTAGGTGCTCTGCATGGGCGTGAACTTCAGCAGTTGATTGAGCACCGTCCGGGGCGACGCGCCGCGCTTGAGTTCAATCACGATGCTCATGCCGCTGCGATCGGATTCGTCCCGCAGGTCGGCGATCCCGTCAATGCGGCCGCTGCGCACCAGGTCGGCGATGCGCTCCAGCAGGCTGGACTTGTTCACCTGGTAGGGCAGTTCGGTTACCTGGATGCGGAATCGCCCCCCGCGCATCTCCTCAATGACGGTTTTGGCCCGCACGGTGATGCGCCCGGTGCCTTTGGCGTAGGCGGCGCGGATGCCCTCGGTTCCCAGGATGATGCCGCCCGTCGGGAAGTCAGGCCCCGGCAGGTGCGCCATCAACTCATCCACCGTGATTTCGTCCAGGCGCGCGTACTGCTCAATGACGAACGTGATGGCGTCGCACAGTTCGCCCAGGTTGTGCGGGGGGATGTTGGTGGCCATGCCGACGGCGATGCCCGAGGCCCCGTTGAGCAGCAGGTTCGGGATGCGAGAGGGCAACACCGACGGCTCCTTGAGCGAGCCGTCAAAGTTGTCCACAAAGTCCACGGTCTCTTTGTCAATGTCGGCGAGCATCTCTTCGGCCATGGGCGACAGGCGCGCCTCGGTGTAGCGCATGGCGGCCGGGCTGTCGCCGTCAATGGAGCCGAAGTTGCCCTGCCCATCCACCAGCACGTAGCGCATGGAGAAGTCCTGCGCCATGCGGGCCATGGCGTCGTACACGGCGGCGTCGCCATGGGGGTGGTACTTGCCCAGGACTTCGCCGACAATGCGGGCGCTCTTCTTGTACGGGCGATCCGAGCGCAGCCCCATGTCGTGCATGGCGTACAGGATGCGCCGGTGCACGGGCTTCAGCCCGTCGCGCACGTCAGGCAGGGCGCGCGACACGATGACGCTCATGGCGTAGTCCAGGTATGCGCCGCGCATCTCGGCGTCAATGTCCACTTTGCGAACGATACCGATGTCCATAGGCTTACCGAAAGTGCTCCTTGGGGTAGGGGTGTCTACTTGTCCACGTCCCGCGCGAACATGTACAGGATCGTGGACTGCTGGCTGGCCGCCGGTTTCCATCCACGCATTTTGGAGAGGGCCTTCATCTGCGCCACGAAGTCTTTCTCCCATGCGTTCTCCGGTTTGAGGTGCGACAGGACGGCAGGCCAGTACTCGTCGCTGTCGGCGGGCGGCAGGTCTGGAAGTTCTTGCTGCACCATAACCTTGACAGGGACGGTAGTCATGCCGCCGTTGGAGATGACCTCAATCTTGCCGGTGTAATTCCGGCCGGGCTTCAGGCCCGACGGGGTCAGCGTTACCGTGATTTCGGTGTGGTCGCCCCGGAACTCGTCGCGATTCACCGCGAGCCAGCCGTGCTTGACGCGGATTTCGCCCTCAAATGCGCCTTCGCCCACGTTGCGCACGTGCAGCGTCATAGTGATGGGCGCGTCGGAGCGGCGGACGGTGCCCGCGTCCAGCCAAAGGGGTTCCACCTTAAGGATGGGGCGCGGCTCTGGGGCGACGGCGACCCGCACGGGGATGAGCACCGTGCCGTACAACAGCGACGTGATGGCGACGCTCCCCTCGTAGGTTACGCCACCGCGCAGGTCGGACGTGTCCACCGTGATGCGAATGACCACCGCGCCTTTGCGGCGGCTGGCCACCTTCGCGCGAATCCACGACTGGTGGGGGAGCATCTCGCCATGGAAGCGCCCGGCGCGGCTCAGCGAGATCGTTACCTCGGCGTCCACCACCTGGCCTCGCTGTACGCCGTCAAACTGCACCCGCTCGGGTGTCAGCGTAACCGACGGGCGCACGCCGCCCAACCACGGCGAGACGGTCGCTCTCGCCGCGTAATGCTGGCTGCCGTACACGCGTTGCCACTGCTGGTGGTACTCGGCGCGCTTCTCCGGGTCTCCCAGCACCTCGTAGGCCAGGTTGATTTCCTGCATGCGCTGATTCGCATCCGGGTCGGGATTCAAATCCGGATGGTACTTCCGCGCCAATCGCTTGTATGCCGCTTCCACCACATCGGGGTCGGCCTCCGGGTCCACCTGGAGCACCCGGTAGTAATCCACAAGTTCCTTGCCCACTTCCGATTCGCACCCAACTCAAGAGACGCTCACCTACAATTATACCGCTTTTTGCGCTTTTCCGCCAGTCGCGCGCCACCGTGGGGGATGCGGCTCCCTCCTGTGTTGGCGAACAAGGTGGAACCAAGCGCAGGTGTAGGGCAGGTTTCCATACCTGCCCCTCGTCCGGCGGCTATGGAAAGCCGCCCTACGTGTATTCTATTCGTGTGGATTCGTGTTATTCGTGGATAGCGGGTGTAGGGCAGGTTTCCATACCTGCCCCCGATTTCTTTGGCCTGCGCACCTTTGCCCATCGCCAGCAGGCTGGGCCGAAAGGCCCCCGGCGTCCTTGCCCACGGGCGGGGGGCGTGCTATACTGTCAGGCGCGCCATCGGGAGGGTGTAATGACCGTTGGGAGCAAGGCCAAAGCCGTGGGAACGGCTCCAGGGAAGGTGATTCTGTTCGGCGAGCACGCGGTGGTGTACGGGCGACCCGCCATCGCGGTGCCGGTCTTTGAGGTGCAGGCGCGGGCCGAGGTCAGTCTGGGCGCGCCGGGGCAAGGCGTCGTCCTGGAGGCCCGCGACCTGGAGTTGCGCTACCCGCTGTCATCGGCGCTCGCCGATGACCCGCTGGCGGCCGTCGTGTGGAAGACCCTGGCCCGCCTGGAAATCCCGCCCCAGCCCGACATCCTCATCTCTGTGCAGTCCACCATTCCTATCGCGCGGGGGCTGGGCAGCGGGGCCGCCGTTTCCACCGCCATTGTCCGCGCGCTTGCGCGCTATTTCGGCAAGCACCTCACGTCCAGGGCGGTCTCGGATCTGGTGTACGAGGCCGAGAAACTGTACCACGGCACGCCCAGCGGCGTGGACAACACCGTCATCGCCTTCGGCAAGCCCGTGTACTTCGTCCGCGGGCGGACGCTGGAGATCTTCTGGGTGAAGACGCCGTTCCTGCTGGCCATCGCCGACACGGGCATCGCCAGCGAGACGAAAGACGTTGTCGCCGATGTGCGCCGTCGTTACGAGGCCAACCTGGGCCAGTACGAGTTCCTGTTTGACGAGATCGCCGAGATCGCCTACCAGGGGCGCGGCGCGATAGAAATGGGCGACCTGCCGCGCCTGGGCGATTTGATGAACCGTAATCACGCGCTGCTGCAGGCTATGGGCGTGTCGTGCCCGGAACTGGACCGCCTGGCGCAGGCCGCGCTGGATGGCGGCGCGCTGGGCGCGAAACTCTCGGGCGCGGGCAGGGGCGGCAACCTCATTGCGCTGGTTACACCCGAAACCCGCGGGCGGGTGGATATGTTCCTGCGGCTCGCCGGCGCGAATCGCGTGATCATCACGGAGGTCTCGTAGTAATGAGGCTCATCGTGGCGGTTACCGGTGCATCGGGGGCCGTCCTGGCCGCCCGATTGCTGGAGCACCTGGCGGGCCACGAAACGCACCTCATCGTGTCGGACGCGGCCCGCACGGTGCTTCGGCACGAACTGGGCCGCGAGGACCTACCCGCCACAGCCCTCTATGGCGAGGATGAGTGGGGTTCGCCGCTGGCCTCGTCGTCGTTCCTGGCCGACGGGATGGTCATCGTCCCGTGCTCCATGAAGACGCTGGCGATGGTGGCGCACGGTCTCAGTTCCAACCTCATCGGCCGCGCTGCCGATAACGTGCTTCGCACGGGGCGGCGGCTGGTGCTGGTCCCGCGCGAGACGCCCCTCTCGCTCGCGGCGATTGAGAACATGCGCTTGGCGAAGATGGCCGGCGCCATCGTCCTGCCGCCGAACATGGCGTTCTACTTCCGCCCGCAAACCCTGGACGACATGGTGGACTTCGTGGTGGGCAAGATTTTGGACGCGCTGAACCTGCCGCACAGCCTGTACCGACGGTGGGAGGGGCCAGCGCCGTCGGAGGACGAACCGTGAGTGTGCGCGACTTCATTCGGCTGGCCGAACAGGCGGGCAGGCTTGCCTACGTGGACAGCGAGGTGGACCGATACCTGGAACTGGCGGCGGTGGCGGCGGACATGGACGGGCAGACGGTGCTCTTCCGCCGCGTGAAGGGCTACGACGTCCCCGTCCTCGTTGGCGTGTGCAGCGACCGCGATTTGCTCGCCCGCAGCCTGGGCGTGGAGCGCCTCAACCTGCTGGCGGCGCTCGCCCGCGCGTTGGCGAATCCCACGCCCCCGCCCGTCGTCGCCCATGCGCCCTGCCAGGAGGTGGTGGAGCCCGCCGTGAACCTGGACGCCATCCCCATCCTGACGCACATCCGTGGCGATGGTGGGCCGTACATCACGTCGGGCGTGGCCATCATCCGCGATCCCGACCTGGGCCGCAACATGTCGTTCCATCGCCTGATGCAGATCGGCCCCGACCGCTTCGCGGCGCGGGTGGTGGAGGGACGCGGCACGGCCACCGCCCTCGCCAAGACGGGGGGGCGCCTGGATGTGGCCATCTGCATCGGCGTGTCGCCTGCCGTTCTGTTGGCCGCCGCCATGTCGCCGCCCAAGGGCGTGGACGAATTGGGCATTGCCAACGCGCTCATCCCGACGCCCGTCGTGCGCTGCAAGACCGTGGACTTGGAGGTCCCCGCCGACGCCGAGTATGTCCTTGAGGGCCGCTTCACGGGCGAATACGCGGCCGAGGGGCCGTTCATAGACCTGACGGAGACGTGGGACATCGTGCGCCAGCAGCCCGTGGTGGAGATTCAGTGCATTACCCACCGCAGGAACCCCATCTACCACGCGCTGCTGCCGGGCAGGAGCGAGCACAAACTGCTGATGGGGATGCCTCGTGAGCCTACCATCTTCGCTGAGGTGAGCAAGGTCGCCGAATGTGTGGACGTGCTCATCACCCCCGGCGGCACGTCGTGGCTCCACGCCGTGGTGCAGATTCGCAAGCGGCATGAGGACGACGGCAGGAGGGCGATTGAGGCAGCCTTCCGGGGCCACGGTTCGCTCAAGCACGTGGTCGTCGTGGACGAGGACATAGACATCCACAGCCCCGCGCAGGTGGAATGGGCCATCGCCACGCGGTTTCAGGCAGCACACGACCTCATCGTCCTGCCCGACGAGCCGGGCAGTTCGCTGGATCCCTCGGCGCACCACGCGCCCGGCCAGAAAACCCGCACCAGCAAGATGGGCCTGGATGCCACTATCCCCTGGCGCACCCACGACGGCAGGCTACGCACGCCGGAAGAACGCGCGGAATTCCGCCGAGTGGAGTATCCGCCGTTTGGACTGCTGAAGCGCGGCTTCAGCAATCCAAACAGTCCAAACGGCGCGCGGGGCCAGAATCTACGCGAATGAACGCGAATCTGCCCCCTAACTCCGCTTCGCGGCGTTTGTAGACATGGCGTTCCGGCCCGGGGCTGTACCCCCAGCCCGCACTTTGCCCGTCCATGCCGAAGGGATAGGGAACCGCGAATCGCGCGAATAAACGCGAATGGAAACAGGGGCAAAGTGCCGTGCCCCGACCCACCAGGCGAACGCTGGGGCGAGGTTGGCACGACCGCGGGGGAGGCGCACCGCGTAGGGGCGACCCGCGGGTCGCCCCTACACCCAGCCCGATGCTTCAGCATCGGGCGGGGCGCACGTGCACCTCACCCCCGGCCTTCGGCCTCGCCCTCGCCGTGGGCAGGGGATGTGGAGCAAATTGCCAATTTGCTCCACGCGGGTGGGGATGAGTAGCGGCGCGGC
>JACIWU010000082.1 GCA_014360805.1 Chloroflexota bacterium | reverse complement strand
CTCCGCCGCTGGGCGGGTAACCGGTCGGGAAGGGGAGGGCTGGGGTGGGGATGGGTGAGGTGGCCCCGCCGCGCGTCGGGTACGCGGAGGGCCGGGGTGGGGATGGGTGAGGTTGGACATACGCGCCGCGCACGGGTACCGCAGCCCCGTAGGGTGGCTTTCCATAGCCGCCCGAGACAGCGGCAGGTACGGAAACCTGCCCTACGGTCGCTCTCCCGACCCCAAAGGTCGGCGAGACCCTTGGGGTCTATTTCCCATTCGCGTGGATTCGCGGTTCCACCGGTCGCCAGAAGCTCACCCTCGCCCCGGAATGGCAATGCACCTGGGCACAATCGGAACTTGCACAAATCCGGCCTATGGGGTATAATGCGCCTGTAACCGAGTCGGGGCGTAGCGCAGTCCGGGAGCGCACTTGTATGGGGTACAAGTGGTCGGTGGTTCAAATCCACTCGCCCCGACCAGCAAAGTTGCTGTGGGTGGCCGATGCGCTTCATGCCGTCGGCCACCTATACTATCGGCGGGTCGTCCCCACCTGCGCACGGGCACGCAGCATGAGCGAATCCGACAATTACGGCAAACCGCTCTCGGAAGAAGATCGGCGCTTCCTGGCCAAGATTCAGGCGGACATGCCCATCACCTGCGACGTGAGTCGGGCGGATTTTCTCCTGTACCGCCTGCTGGACTCGGAGCGCGCGGTTGTGGCCGTCCACACGCGCCCTCGCTCCATCGCCCACACGCGCCTGTCGGCAGCCGACGGGACCATCGTCTCGCCCAGGGACGAGCCGCTGGTATTCCGCGCGCTGAAGCAAGGGAAGCGCGGCACGGGCACGGGGATGATCCGCTCCACGGGCGCGCCCATCGTGCAGCAGGTCTATCCGGTCATCGGGCCGAGCGGGGCCGTCATCGCCGCGCTGAGCATTGAGTCCAACCTGCTGGAACACGAGCGCCATCGCCGTCGCCGCCCTGCCTTCCAGCGCGCCCTGCGTCAGATGCAGCACATGCTCCTGCGCGGGCAGTTGGTAGGCGCTGATTCGCTGCAAGCCTTCGGCGAGCACGACGGCATCCTGGTTGCCGACCGCAACACCGAAATCCTGTACGTCAGCGGGATCGCCACGAACCTGTATCGCCGCCTGGGATATGGCGGCAACCTGGTGGGGCGGCACCTGACTTTCTTGAACACGGGCGACGCCGAACTGGCCCGCATCGCCCTGTCGGAGATGCGCTGCGTGGAGGCGGAACGGCAGGAGGGCTACCGCCACTGGGTGCGCAAGGTGATTCCCCTTCTGCCGATGCCAGGCCCGCTGGAGCGATTTCTCGGCATCCGCCCGAAGGAGCCGCCTAAACCCGACAGCGTGATGATCCTGATCCACGACGCGACCGCCGCGCGCCGCCGCGAACAAGCCATGCGCGTCCGCACGGCGATGATCCAGGAGGTGCACCACAGGGTCAAGAACAATCTCCAGGCCATCGCATCCCTGTTGCGCATCCAGGCACGACGGGCCAGCAGCGAGGAGACCCGCGCCGCCCTGAACGACAGCGTCAACCGCATCCTCAGCGTGGCCGTGGTACACGAGTTCCTGTCGCAGCACGAATCGCGGGTCATCAACATCCGCGACGTGAGCCAGCGCATCATCGCCCAGGTGCAGCAGAACACCGTCCCGCCCGACAAGCGCATCCATTTCGGATTCAAGGGCCGCAGCGTGTATTTGCCCAGCCAGCAGGCCACCGCGTGCGCGCTGGTCATCAACGAACTGCTGAACAATGCGCTGGAGCACGGATTCGCGCACAGGGCCGAAGGCTCCATCAGCGTGGAACTGGAGGATTCCGGCGACCGCGTCGGGATTCGGGTGGTGGACGACGGCGAGGGGCTGCCGGATGGGTTTGACGTGGCCGAGGAGACCAGTCTGGGCCTGACCATCGTGCGTACCCTGGTGCAGAGCGACCTGAAGGGTTCTTTGAGCCTGGCGCGGCGACCCGAAGGCGGGACTGTCGCTATGGTGGTCTTTCCGAAAAACACTCTTGGAGGGGATGAAACGTGGATAGAACAAGAATAGTCATCGCAGACGATGAATCCCTGATCCGCATAGACCTGCGCGAGATGCTGAGCCAGTTGGGCTATCTCGTCGTGGGCGAGGCGGGGGATGGCCAGAGCGCCGTGAATATCGCCCGCGAACTCAAACCCGACATCGTGATCATGGACATCAAGATGCCCGACCTGGACGGCATTGAGGCGGCGCGGATTTTGACCCAGGAGAAGATCGCCCCTGTGCTCCTGCTCACCGCCTACAGCGACCGCGAACTGATTGATCGGGCGCGGGAAGCCAGCGTCGCGGGCTACCTGGTCAAGCCTTTCCGCGAGTCGGATTTGGCGCCTGCCATTGAGATTGCGCTGGCCCGTTTCGCCGAGTTCCGCGAACTGGAGAAGGAAGTGGGTGATCTCCAAGAGACGCTGGAGACCCGCAAACTGGTGGACAGGGCCAAAGGCATCCTCATGGACACGCAGGGCCTGTCCGAGGCCGAGGCCTTCCGCCGCATCCAGAAGATGAGCATGAACACCCGCAAGCCGATGAAAGAGGTCGCCGAGGCGATCATCTTGGCCCACGAGGCCACCAAGAAACCCTAGCGCAAGGCGCGGGCGCAGCGAAGCGCCCGCCATCCCGCCCCGCTCCTCCCGCCGGTGCCGCGCGGGATTCCAAACCGCGAAAGCGAGCCGCAACGTATGCGCAGAGCGATGTCCAGGGCAAAGCAATGGTTGGTCGCGTGGCCCTTGTGGGCCTTGCCCGCGCTGACGGTTGCTTTCCTGTGGAGAATCGTCCTGACCGGCAGGATCCTCGCGGGGGTGGATGTCTTCACGTACTTCTATCCGTATCGGGCCTTTCTGTCGCAGGCGCTCCGACAGGGGCGCATCCCTCTGTGGAATCCGTACCTGTTCTTGGGGGCGCCGTTCTTCGCCGATTCGCAGGCGGGGGCGCTGTACCCGCTGAACCTCGCGCTGGCGTGGCTGCCCGTCCCCTACCAGGTCAGCGCCGCCATCGCCATCCACATCCTGCTGGCGGGCGTATTCGCGTACCTGTTCGCGCGGCGCTCCCTGCGTCTAAGCCGCGCTGGCGCGTTGGCTGCGTCTGCCATCTTCGCGCTGGGCGGCTTTCTCCTGGCTCAAGCCGAACACGTCAACCAGTTGAGCGTATCGGTCTATCTGCCGCTCATGCTGTACCTGTGGGATCGCGCCCGCGCGCGCGGCGAGGCGGCGCTATCCGACGCTGTGGCTCGCCGGAGATTCCTGCGGGTGGTCAAGGCCGCCTTCTGGCCCGCGTCGGCGCTGGCAGGCGTCATCGCGCTGGGCGTGCTGGCCGGCCATGCCCAGTCGCTGTATATCTGCCTGGTCGCGCTGGCGGTGTACGCGCTGTGGCCCGCCCTGGCGCTCCTCGCCGCGCCGAAGGCCGCAAAGGGGCGGACGCGCGCCATTGTGGCCCGCGTGGGCCTGCCCCTGGTCGGGCTGGCGCTGCTTGGGGCGTTCGGGCTGCTCATCGCGGCGGTGCAGGTGCTCCCCACGCTGGAACTCTCGCGGCTGTCGCTGCGCGGCGGCGGCATGACCTACCGCGAGGCGGTCTCATTCTCGCTGAGGCCGCGCCTGCTGCTGACGGCGCTTCTCCCCCAGTACCGCGCGGGCGTGTTCTCCGAATACATCGCGTATGTGGGCGTTTTCGGCATGGCGCTGGCGATGGTGGGCTTCTGGCGCTCGGCCGACCGCGCCAGGGCGCGCGCCTTCGGGCTGATGGCGGGAGTGGGGCTTTTCCTGGCCCTAGGCGGGTTCAATCCGTTCTACTACGTGCTGTATCGTTTCGTGCCTGGGTTTGACCTGTTTCGCGTGCCTGCGCGCTGGATGATGCTGTACCACACGGGCGCGGCCATGCTGGCGGGCATGGGCGTCCAGGCCCTCTTGCGCCCCGACGATGCGGCCCGCGAAGGGGCGCGCTGGAAGCCCGTCGTCTGGACGGCCGTCGCGCTCGCGGGGGCCTTGAGCGTCGGCGCGCTATGGATGGAGCGACCGACGGCGCGCGCGGCCCTCGCATGGGCGATCTGCGCCGGCATGGCCGCTGCGCTCATCGCGTTGGCGGCGCGGCCCCGGTTCCGGCGCGCGGCCACGGCCATCCTCATCCTGGCGGTGGTGGGCGAACTCTTCGCGGCCAGCCGCTGGCTCGCCATCAGCCGCCCCACCGCGCCGCAAGCCTACACGTCCATGCGGCCGTCGGTCGCGCACCTGCTGGCCGACCCGGACCGCGGGCGCATGTTGAGCCTGTCAGACCTCATCTTTGACCCGGGCGACCTGGCCGAAATCCGCGCTATCTACGGCCCCTACCTGGCCGGCGATACGCCGTACATGGACGTGCTGAACCAGGGCATCTACGACTACGTTGTGGCCACGAAGCAGAAGGAGATTCTGGCCCCCAACCTTCCGATGGTCTATGGCATCGCCTCGGTGGACGGGTACGGCGGCGGCATCCTGCCCCTGCGCGGGTACTACGACCTGGAGCGGCTGTTCTTGCCCCCTGACCGTCTGTCGCGCGACGGCAGGCTCCGCGAGGGCCTGACCGAAATCCCTGACGGGCGGCTGCTGGGGGCGTTCGGCGTCAAGTACGTCATCGCCGACAAGGCCTACGACCTGTGGCGCGACGGTGTATACTACGACCTGTCCCATCGCGCCGTGCTGGGGCCGGGCCGGCGCGTGGAGGCAAACCTGGGCCTGGGCGCGGACTTCCCCGCCGACGCGCTGGGCATCGTCTCCTACCTGGACGGCATGGCCAACGTGCCGGATGGGACGCCGGTCGGCGAAATCGTCCTGGAATTTGCCGACGGCGGGCAGGAACGCCATGGGCTCGTCGCCGGGCACGACACGGCCGAGGGGCGCTACGGCCCCCAAGTGGCCCACGCCCGAGCCCGCAACGTTGCGGGCCTGCGGGATGACCCCAACACCACCTGCTACCTGACCGTGTTGAGCCTGGACGGGATGCGCCGCGTTCGGCGCGTGGAAATCGCCCAGGTCGCCCGCGAAGGTTCGCTCGTCATCCGGGGCGCGTCGCTCGTCAACCGCCCCACGGGGACGCATTGGCCGCTGGTGGTCTCCACGGCGGGATGGTTTGAACTGGTGCACTCGGGCGACGTGAAAATCTACCGCAACTTGGACGCCCTGCCGCGTCTGTACGTGGCCTTCCGCGCCGCGCCTGTCGCCACCAGCCAGGAGGCTATTGAGCGCCTTCTGATGGGCGAAATTGACCCGCGCACGACCGTGACGGTGGAGGGCGGGCAGGCGCTGGACTGCGAGGGCACGGCGGATGTGGAAGTGCTGGCCGACGAAGCCGAGCGCGTAGTGGCCCGCGTGCGGCTGGACGCGCCCGGCTACCTGGTGCTGAGCGACACCGACTACCCGGGCTGGCGCGCCACGGTGGACGGAACCCCCACGCCCATCCTGCGCGCCAACGGTCTGGTGCGCGCCGTGCTTCTGCCCGCGGGCGAGCACGTGGTGGAGTTCGTCTTCTCGCCCCGTTCGCTTGCGGCGGGAGCGGCCTGCTCGGCGGCGGCGCTGGCGCTGTGGGTTGGCGTGGCCGTAGCGCTGGCCGCCTGTCGCCACAACTGACGCGCCCCTCGCCGGAGATGCCGCATGACGCAATCCAAGCCGCGCCCCGCGCATAGCCCGCTTCGGCTGGTGGTGTCCGCCGGCCTGACCATCGGCCTGGTCATCATGGGCGATTCGCTGCTGTACAACCTCTTGCCCCTGGAAGCGGCGCGGCTGGGCATCTCGCTCCCCCTCGTTGGCGTCCTTCTGAGCGCGAACCGCATCGTGCGCCTGGTGTCCAACGCCTGGATGAGCGCCGTCTTTGAGCGTTTCGGACCGCGACTCCCGTTCATCGGCGCGGCGGCGCTGGGTCTGGCGACGACGCTCGTCTATGGCGCGGGGTGGGGAGCGGCGGCCTTCCTTGCGGCGCGGCTGGGCTGGGGCGTCGCCTGGTCTGCCCTGCGCCAGGGCGGGTATCAGGCCGTGTGGACCGATACCTGCGATGTCAAAGGCCGGTACATGGGCCTCGTTTGGGGCATCGTCCGCATGGGCAGCGCCATCAGCGTGGTGGCAGGCGGATTCCTGCGCGACCGCTTTGGCTACAGCGTGGCGGTGTGGGCGGTGGCCTGCGCCGGCGTGCTGGGCATACCGGTGGCCCTATCCATGCGCTGGCCGGCTTCGCAACGGGCAACGCGCGCTCCCAACGGCGCGCTAACCTCCGGCTGGAGCGAGGCCTTCCGCGACCGCCGACGCCGCCTCATCCTCGCCGCCGGCCTGGCCGACAGCCTGTTTGAGGGCATCATCGTGTCCACGGCATCGTTGTTCTTGGCGGGTGTTCTCGGAAGCGTAAACGGCGCGCTGGACGTGGGAATCGGACTCGGAACGCTGGGCGGGATGCTCCTGGCGGTGCGGTGGACGTCGGACCTGATCTTCGGCCCCGCGTTCGGCGCGCTCTCGGACCGACTGGGACAGCCGCGCACCGCCGTGCTCCTGTCGTGCGCCCTTCTCGCTGCGACGAGCGGAGCAGCGGCGGCGCGCGGACTCGCGGCTGCCCTTTGCCTGGCGCTGATGTTCATCATCGGCGCGGGCCTGAACATCGTGCTGGGGACGCTGGCCAACGGGCTGGCGCTGCGCGCCGAACGCCCCCATCTGTTCGTGGGCGTGTACACCACCGCCGCCGATGCGGGATTGGCCCTCGGCCCCATCGCGGCCTATGCGGTGGGCGGGACGAGCCGACTTCCCGCGCTCTACGTGGCCATCGTGTTGCTGATTACCCTCGCGGTTATCGCCTATCGGCGCGCGGGACGGTGAGTGCCATGCACCCCGCGCTTGCCACCAATGGGCTACTGGGATACAATTCGCGCGCCGTGGCCGTCGGAAGGCGCAGCGGCGTACAATCCTGACAAAGGAGCAGGACCGGCATATGTGCGGAATCTTCGGCATCATCGCGGACCGGGAACAGGTTCTGGGCGCGACCCTGGTGGAAGCCGCGCGGCGGCTGGCCTATCGCGGGTACGATTCGGTCGGGTGCGCGACCGTCTTGCCCGACGGGAGCATAGACTTGCGCAAGGACGTGGGAAGGCTGGAGGATGTCAGCCCGCGCTTGGGGCTGCCGTCCATGCGGGGTGTGCGGGGCATCGCCCAACTGCGCTGGGCCACCTTCGGCGCGCCATCCTACGCCAACGCCCAGCCCCACCTGGATTCGGATGGCGACATGGTCGGCGCGCACAATGGCAACGTGGTCAACAACGTCCAGTTGCGCGAGATGTTCATCCGCGAGGGCCTTGTGGTGCGCGGCACCAACGACGGCGAGACGTGCATCCACGCCGTGGAGCGGCACTTTGACCGCAACGGCCACCGCATGTTGGAAGCCATCTGCGCCGCTTACCGAGACCTGGAAGGCGACTACGCCTTTGTCATCACCCACCGCGACGATCACCGCCTGTTCGCCATCAAGAAGGGTTCCGGCCTGGTGGCGGGCATCGGCGAGGGGTTCACGTGCGTCTCGTCGGATTTGCCCAGCATCCTGCCGCTCACGCGCCGCATCGTGCGCATCTACGACGGCGAAATCGTCGTCCTGTCGCCGCACGGCGTGGAACTGTACAGCGCCGAGGATGGCGCGCCCATCCAGCGGCAGTCGGAGTGGTACGACGGGCCGGTGGAGGTGGCGGAGAAAGAAGGGTACGCGCACTTCATGCTGAAGGAGATTCACCAGCAGCCCACCGTGGCCCGCGAGTTGCTCCACCTGCTGGACAGGTCGCCGCATGTGGTTCGGTTCCTGGATGCGCTGCGCACGTCGGGGGGCCGCCCTGTGTACTTCGTAGGGTGCGGCACCAGTTATCACGCCTGCCTGCTGGGGGCTTACTACTGGGGGCAGATCGCCGGGCGCGTCGCCGTGCCGCTGCTGGGGCCGCAATTCATTGAGCAATGCGGCTCATCGGTGGGGCCGGACGATGTGGCCGTCTTCGTCAGCCAGAGCGGCGAGACGAAAGATATCCTCAACGCCGTCAAGGTCATGCGCCAGCGAGGCGGCAAAGTGCTGGGCGTTCTCAATGTGCTGGGTTCGTCGCTCATGCACCACAGCGACGTATACCTGCCCCTGGCGTGCGGCTACGAAATCAGCGTGCCGGCCACCAAGACGTTCGTGAATCAGGCCGTGTTGTTCCTGTATCTCGCGTATCGCATGGCGGGGCGCGACGTGGAGCCGCTTCGCGCCCTGCCCGACCTGCTGGCCCACACGCTGGAGGAGAGCGAGCCGTATGCCCGCCAGGTGGCCGCCTATCTCCTGCACTGGAGCGCGCTGAACTACCTGGGCTACGGCATCACGCACCCCATCGCACTGGAGGCGGCGCTCAAACTCAAGGAGATCACCTACACCCACTGCGAAGGGATGTTCTCCAGCGAATTCAAGCACGGGCCGCTGTCGGCGGTGCACGATGGGTATCCGGTGCTGTTCATCACGGCGCCGGGCGACGAGGCCATGATGATCAACCACGTCAACGAGGTTACCACGCGCGGAGGGCGGGCCATCGCCATCGCGGCCGAACACGCGGCCCTGCGCGCCAACGTGCACGACTACGTGCCGGTGCCCGCGTCGCCCCGCGACCTGGCGCCGATTGCGCTGACGATTCCGGCGCAGTTGATCGCCTATCACCTGAGCGTGGCGCGCGGCATTGACCCCGACTTCCCGCGCAACTTGAGCAAGACGCTGACGGTGGACTGATCCCGCGTGGTCGTCATCCGGCGCGACGCTTCGCCGCGCCCAGTGGGGATGGGTGAGGTCAAGCCCCCACGACCGTGAAGCACCCAAAGGTCTGTGCGTTGCCCCGCAACCGAAATGCAACCAGCCCCGCAGTCGCCTTGACACGCCCCACCGACTTGCGCTATCATGATGTGCAGATAGCGGCTTTTGAGATTGGCGGAGCAAAGGAGAGCGATTATGTACCAGAACACCATTGTCATCGGCCATCTGGGAGACGACCCCAAGATGCGGTACACGCCCACGGGCCAGGCGGTTACGGACTTTCGCATCGCCACCAACCGCAGGTGGAAGAACGCGAACGGAGAACCCCAGGAGAAAACGACCTGGTTCCGGGTCTCGGCGTGGGGGAAACTCGCCGAACTGTGCAACCAGTACCTGGCGAAGGGCCGGCTTGTGCTGGTGGAAGGCGAAATTGATGCCTCCGCCTGGGTCGGCCAGGACGGGCAGCCCCGCGCCTCGCTGGAACTGCGCGCCCGCAACGTGCGCTTTCTCGGCGGGCGGGGCGCGCAGCCGGAGGACGTCGGCCTGGTGGACCGCGAGGATTTGGGGCCTGACATCAGCGATACGAACGTGCCCTTCTAGGCGGCCCAGGCTCGGCCCAATTGCAAGTACCCTCTGAAGGAGGCTCGGAATGAGCAACCCGCAAGACGGAGGCCGTCCCGTCTCCGTGAATGTGGAACTGCCTGCGGACCTGGAAGCCGTGTACGCGAACTTCGTGATGATCACCCATTCGCCGTCGGAGGTGGTCCTGGACTTCGCGCGCATCTTGCCCAACATCCCGAAGGCGAAGGTGTATGCGCGTGTGCTGATGACGCCCATGAACGCGAAACTCCTGTTGCGCGCTCTGGGCGACAACCTCCAGAAGTTTGAGGAGCAGTTCGGCGAAATCAAGACGCCCACCGAAGGCTTCGGGCCGGAACGCCCCATTGGGTTCAAGAAGTAGCGGGATATGGCAGCGATTCGGTCGTTTGTCGCGGTAGAACTGGGCGAAGAGGTCAAGCAGCGCCTGGCCGAAATCCAGCGGCAACTGAAGGCGACGGCGCCAAGCGGCAGCGTGCGATGGGTGCGGCCCGATTCCATCCACCTGACGCTAAAGTTCCTGGGCGACGTGCCAGAGGAGCGCATCGGCGCGGTTGTCTCGGCATTGGAGCGGACGTGCGGGCTCGTGGCTCCACTGGCGTTTGCGGTGGCGGGCGCGGGTTGCTTCCCCGACGCGCGCCGGCCCAACGTGATGTGGATTGGCGTGGAAGACGCCAGCGGTCAACTTCGGGCGCTCCAGCAAGCCGTGGAGCAGGCGCTCAACCCGCTGGGCTACCCGCCGGAGGGTCGCCCCTTCAAGCCTCACCTGACCCTGGGCCGCGCCAATCGCAGCGCCCCTGTCGCCGATTTGCGCAAGGTGGGCGAACTGGTGAGCCGCTTGGAGGTCGGGCGCTTGGGCCAGGTGGAGGTCGCCGAGATTGTCCTGATGCGGAGCGATCTGTCGCCGGCGGGGGCGCGCTATACCCCGCTGGCGCACATTCCATTGCGTGGAGCAGGAGCATGATCATTGCCGTAGTCGGGAGCGGAACCGCCTCGGACGAACTGTGCGCGCTGGCCGAAGAAGTGGGCCGCGAGGTGGCCCGACAAGGAGCCGTGCTCATTACCGGCGGGCTGGGGGGCGTCATGGCGGCGGCTTCGCGCGGGGCCCACGAGGAAGGGGGCATCACCGTGGGAATCCTGCCGGGCACCGACCCGAAAGAAGCCAACCCCTGGGTGGAGATTCCCATCGCCACGGGCATGGGGCAGGCCCGCAACGTGATCATCGTAACGGCGGCCCATGCCGTGGTGGCCGTCGGCGGAGAATACGGCACGCTTTCGGAGATCGCCCACGCCCTCAAGATCGGCAAGCCGGTGATTGGGCTGCGCACCTGGACGCTGGCCAAGGAGTTCGCGGAGCAGGACGAAAACATCATCGCCGCCTTCTCGCCGATAGAGGCGGTGAACCTGGCGGTGGCGCTCGCCAAGGAGTGAGGGCAAGGTGTTGTACCGAGACCGCCGCCACGCCGGGCAGGAGGTGGCCGCATGGCTGCGCGACCTCGCGGGGCGCTCGGACCTGCTCGTGCTGGGCGTGCCCCGTGGCGGCGTAGTCGTCGCGCATCCGATCGCGCTGGCGCTGGATGCCCCGCTGGATGTCTATTTGGCCCACAAACTGGGCGCGCCCGGAAACCCCGAGCTGGCTATCGGGGCCGTCAGCGCGGATGGGCAAGTCCTCGTGGACGAGGGGCTGGCCCGGGCGGTCGGCGCTGACGATGAGTACCTGGAGGCCGAAATCGCACGCCAGACGCGCGAAATCGCACGGCGACTGGCCCGCTATCGCGGAACCGCTCCCCCACAGGCCATCAAGGACAAGACGGTCATCCTGGTGGACGACGGCGCGGCGACAGGCGCGACCCTGCTTGCGGCGGCCAAGGCGCTTCGGTTGGCCGGGCCGCGGATGCTCGTCGTGGCTGTGCCTGTCGCCTCGGAGGAGGCTGCGGAGAAACTGAGTGCCGTGGCCGATCGCTTCGTGTGTCCGCTGGTGCCCGAATTCTTCTGGGCCGTTGGCGCGTTCTACCAGGATTTTGACCAGACCACGGACGAAGAGGTCATCCGTCTGCTTCACGATCCGGCGCTGGGCAAGTCCCGTGCCGCAGGCCGCGAGGAGCGCAGCGCCCCGAACAGCGCGTAGGCCGCGCTCGCCAACGCCCACGGGACGGCGAATCCCCACACCAGTGCCACGCCCACGCCCACGGCCTGCGCGTACAATTGCCCTTCCCATCCGGCCGCCGCGCCCGCCTGCGCCAGCAGCCCCGCCACGCCCCATCCGCCGATGCCGTTCCACCCTGCGCCATACGCGCCGTCGGCCAGAACCGCGGGAACCCACGCGCCAAGGAACCCCGGAACCCCCAGGGTAGCCACGAGCGCCGCTTCGTCGGCCAGGTTGAGTCGCCGATCTACCAGGTACACGACGGCGGGCAGGAGCAAGCCCGCCAGCGCCCCGACGGCCCAGCCCGCCCACACCGGCACGAACGGCGCGCCCGCCAGAGTTGCCACCGCCCCGCCGACTGCACCGCGCCCCATCATGAACACGTCGGCGCGGCGGGCGACGAACCACGTGTACAGGCCCGCCGTGAGCATCCCCGCCAGGCTGCCCGACACGACGACCACGAGCGCGCGGGGTATCGCGTCGCCTGCGGCTTGCGCCTGGGGCGCGGCCCCCATCCAGCCGGCCAGGCCCGCCAACATCAGGAACACGCCGACGATGGCGACGGCCGGCAGCGGCAAGATGGGCAATTCGTTGGCGGCCACCGGAGATTCCTTCGGAGACTCCTTCGTGGCCTTGCGCCGAAGCGTGAGGATGGCCAGCCCCAGCGCCCCCGCAAGCAGAAACGGCCCGCTGGCCCCGCCGTAGTCCACGAACCCGTGCCCCAAAAGGCGTGTGTGCCCCAGATTGGCCAGCCAGCCCCCTCCCCAGACCCAGTTCCCGAATAGCGGGTAGAGCACGCCTCCCGTCAGGAGAGCCAGCGCGTAGGCCAGGCCGGCCTGTTTGTGCGAGGCCAGGGCGAGCGCGGGCAACATGCACACCACCAGCACCCAGGGCAAATGCGACAGGAACAGGGTCAGGCCCTCGGGCGTGGACGCGCCCGCGGTGAGGAAGAAGCCCCGCAGGCCGGCCATCCCCCACCCAGGCCCCCACTGAACATCCAAAAGCGACCATTCCCACGCCAGGTCTCGGAACGCCGAAGCGCCCTGCGTGAGGCCGATGCCGCCGAACTGCAAGGCGAACCCCGCCGCCCAGTAGGCCAGCATCCCCAGGCCGCCCGAAAGCATGGCGACGACGCCGGCCCGCGGCACCCGCTCGGGCGGCAGACCTGCCATCGCCACGAACAGCAGGCCCACCGGCACCAGGAACGCCAGCAGCGCGGGGAGCAACTTCCACTCCCACGTCCCGACATCCCCGCCCGTCTGTCCGGCCGCCGCGACGGGAGTCGCAGCAGCCCACCCAATCCCCACGATGAGGAGTGCCATCAGCGCAAGACGTTTCTGCATCTACCTGCCCTCGCACAATGGTTTGCGCCCACAACCGTTTCGCAGAGTTGCATCCACGACTAACGCGAACCTACGCGAATGTGGCCATGAGATTGCTTCGGACACCGCGCGCCGTCGTAATGACAGTGCCCCCTCTGTCCCCCTCTCCGCGGGCGGTTCAGGGGCGGACAGGGGTGAGGTGCGTGTCGGAAAACTCAGGCGGTTCGTGGGCATGGGCACCTTCTGAATATGAACGCGTGCAAATGGTGTGCTTGAATCTGCGCCT
>JACIWU010000081.1 GCA_014360805.1 Chloroflexota bacterium | reverse complement strand
CTCGCTATCGCAACCCTGACAGCATCCAGGGCGGCACCTGGGAAGCCTTGGAGCGAGAATTGCAGCGAGCTGGCTACCACCGCGGCGGTCTGGACAAGATTGGCGCTGCCCGGAGTATATCTGCACATATGCGTCCGGAACGTAACAAATCCAGGAGTTTTCGAGTATTCTGCGACGGTCTTCGCGCCATGGTGGGCGGATAGGCTTTCAGAAGGCCCCCCCCAGCGCCGCTGCCACCGCCTGCACCACATCCCCAACCCGAAATGGCCGCACCAGCGTCCGGAAGGCGATGCGGCGCGCATCCGCGTAGCGCTCGCCCCCGTAGGCGCTCACCAGTAGGATCAGTTGGCGGCCGTCCAGCGCCCGGGCCACCCGCAGCGCCTGCTCCGGCGACAGGCCCGCATCATGCCCCAAGTCCAGCACGATGACACGGGCCTTCACCTCGCCCGTAAGCAGGCTCCGCAGCGCTTCGGTCGCCGTGGGCCACGCGCAAACGCGCAGGCCCCGCTCCTCCAGTTCCGCCACGATCAGGGAGCGGGGCCTCATGTCGTCCATCACAATCGCCACGTCGCACACGCCGCACCTGTCATCTTCTCGGTGCGCCGGGCAGCGCCGGCGACGCCTGCGGTCGCGTCAGATCGCCTCGGGCACAACCTCGGGCTCGGCTTCTGGCTCGGCCTCCGGCTGCTCCTTTGGCGGGCGCAGGGCCGCCTTCAGCAGTTCGTCCACCCGCTCCACCAGAACGAACTCCAACTCCTTGCGGACGTCTTCCGGAATGTCGTCCAGGTCGGCCTCGTTGCGCTTGGGCAGGATGACCACCTTCAGCCCGGCGCGGTGGGCCGCCAGCACCTTCTGCTTCACGCCGCCGATGGGCAATACCTGACCGCGTAGCGTGATCTCGCCCGTCATGCCCACGTCGGCGCGCACGGGCCGATTGGTGAGCAGGCTCGTGATGGCCGTGATCATCGCCACGCCTGCGCTCGGCCCATCCTTCGGCACCGCTCCAGCCGGCACGTGGATATGCAGGTTGCTCTTCTCAAACAGCGAAGAGTCAATCCCCAGTTCGTGGGCCTTCGCCTGCACGTAACTGTAGGCGATCTGCGCCGACTCCTTCATCACGTCGCCCAACTGGCCGGTCAGCGTCAGGCCGCCTTTGCCGGGCATCTTCGTGGCCTCAATGAACAGCACATCGCCGCCCACGGGCGTCCACGCCAGGCCCGTCGCCACGCCGGGGATTTCGGTGCGCTCGGCCGCATCCGAGAAGTACTTGGGCTTGCCCAGGTACTCGCGCACGCGCTCCGGCGTGATCTCAATCCCGTCGGTGATCTTGCCGCCGGCCACTTCCACCGCCACCTTGCGGCACACGCTGCCGATCTCGCGCTCCAGATTGCGCACGCCAGCCTCCCGCGTGTAGTCGCGGATGATGGTCTTGATGGCCTCCTCGGTGAACCGCACTTCGCCTTCGCGCAGGCCGTTCACTTTCTGCTGGCGCGGGATCAGGAACTGCTCGGCGATGCGCACCTTCTCGTACTCGGTGTAGCCGTCCAGCCGGATGATCTCCATGCGGTCGCGCAGCGGCTCCGGAATCGGATCCAGCAGGTTGGCCGTCGTGATGAAGATGACATCGCTCAGGTCAAAATCCACGTCCAGGTAATGATCGCGGAACGCATGGTTCTGCTGCGGGTCCAGCACCTCCAGCAGCGCGCTGGACGGGTCGCCCCGCCAGTCCATGCCGATCTTGTCCACCTCGTCCAGCATGAAGACCGGGTTGCGCGTGCCGGCGCGCTTGATGGCCTGGATGATACGGCCCGGCATGGCGCCAATGTAGGTGCGACGGTGCCCGCGAATCTCGGCCTCGTCGCGCATCCCGCCCAGGCTCATGCGGGTGAACTGCCGCCCCAGCGCGCGGGCGATGGACCGGCCCAGGCTCGTCTTGCCGACGCCAGGCGGCCCCACGAAGCACAGGATGGCGCCCATCGCCTCCGACGCGTCGGCCTTCTCGGCCTCGTCGGGGACAACCCCGCGCTCGGCTACGAGTTTGCGCACCGCCAGGTACTCCAGAATGCGATCCTTGACCTCCTGCAAGTCGTAGTGGTCCTCATCCAGCACGCGGCGCGCGTTCTCTATGTCCAGGTTGTCCTCGCTCAACTTGGACCAGGGCAGTTCCACCAGCCAGTCCAGATACGTCTTGATGACCGAGTATTCCGCGGCCTGAGGCGGCATCTTCTCCAGGCGCTTGAGTTCGCGCATGGCCTCCTTGTACGCTTCTTCGGGAAGGCCCGCCGCCTCAATCTTCTTGCGGTACTCCTCGGCCTCGGCCACCGCCTCATCGGTCTCGCCCAGTTCGCGGCGGATCGCCTCCAGTTGCTGGCGCAGGAAATACTCGCGCTGCTGCTTGGTCATCTCCTCCTGCGCGTCCTCGGTGATCTTCTGGCCCAGCGACAGCAGTTCCCTCTCGCGCGTGAGATGCGAGATGAGCCGCCGCATCTTGTCGTTCAGGCGGTCCAGTTCCAACAACTGCTGCATGTCCTTCATGTCCATGCGCGTGTTGGCCGCGATCATGTAGGTCAGATGGCGCGGGTTCTCCAGTTGCTCCAGGAACAGCGCCACTTCCTTGGGCAGGTTGGGCATCAGGTTGATGACCTCCCGCGCCACCTGCAACAGCGTGCGGCGCAGCGCCTCGGTTTCCACCGATTCGGGCTCCACGATGTCCGGCGCCACCGACACCCGCGCCTTCAGGTACGGGCTGGTCGCCGTCCACACGTCAATCCTGATGCGCTCAAGGCCCTGGACGATGACCTGCAGGTCGCCGTCATCGCCGCGGATGACCCGATGGATGTACGCCACCGTGCCGACCTCGTAAATCTGGCCCGGCAGCGGCTCCTCTATCTCCGGCTCCTTCATCGCCATGAGGCCGATGAGGTGATTGCCCGCCAGCGCGTCCTCCACAAGCCGCACCGACCGCGGTATCCCCACCGCCAGCGGGATCATCGCAAACGGAAGCGCCACCGTATTCCGCAGCGGCAGAATCGGCAGTTCCTCCGGTATCTTCGCCAACAGGCCCTGAGCCTGATCCTCCAAACCCTTCAGCGTTGCCAACATATCCCTCTCCTTTGCTTATACTTGCTCCCTAACTTCGCTTGCCTCCGGGGCCACAACCGTGAACACGAGTTCGCCCCCGTCGGCATCCACCACCACGTGATCCCCGTCGCGCACCTCGCCCAGGAGTATCTTGGTGGCCAGCGGATCCTGGATTCGCCGCTGCAACACCCGCTTCAGCGGGCGAGCGCCGTACACCGGATCGTATCCCTCTTCCATAATCCGCTCTTTGGCCGAATCTGTCAACTCCAGGGTGATCTTGCGCCCGCTCAACAGACGGCGCAGGTTGCGCAACTGAATCTCAATGATCTGCTTCATGTGCTCGCGGGTCAGCGCATGGAAGATCACGATTTCGTCCACGCGGTTCAGGAATTCGGGCCGGAAGTGCGCGTTCATGGCCTCCATGACCTTGCGCCGCATGGCCTGCTCGTCGCCGACCAGGTCGCGAATGTACTGGCTTCCGATGTTGCTGGTCATGATGATGACGGTGTTCTTGAAATCCACGGTGCGCCCGTGCCCATCCGTCAGCCGCCCATCGTCCAGCACCTGGAGCAGGACGTTGAAGACCTCCGGGTGCGCCTTCTCAATCTCGTCAAACAGCACGACGCTATAGGGACGGCGGCGCACCGCTTCGGTCAACTGGCCGCCCTCCTCGTAGCCCACGTACCCAGGCGGGGCGCCGATGAGACGGGCAACCGTGTGCCGCTCCTGGTATTCGCTCATGTCAATGCGCACCATGTTGCGCTCGTCGTCAAACAGGAACTCGGCCAACGCGCGGGCCAGTTCGGTCTTGCCCACGCCCGTCGGCCCCAGGAAGATGAACGATCCGATGGGGCGATTCGGGTCTTGCAGGCCGGCGCGCGCCCGCCGCACCGCCGCCGAGACCGCGCGAATGGCCTCGTCCTGGCCCACCACCCGCTCATGGAGCCGCTCCTCCATGTGGATCAACTTCTCCACCTCGCCTTCCAGCAACTTGGCTACCGGTATGCCGGTCCACTGGCTCACGACCCGCGCCACATCCTCGGCGTCCACCTCTTCCTTGAGCAACGCGCCGCCAACCTGCAACTCGCGCAGGCGAGCCTCAGCCTCGGCCAGTTGCCGGTTGAGTTCGTTGAGTCGGCCATAGCGGAGTTCCGCCGCCTTCTGCAAGTCGTAGTTGCGCTCGGCCTGCTCAATCTCCACCTGCACCTTGTCTATCTCGCTCTTGATCTGGCGGACGCGGGAGATGGCCTCTTTCTCGGCGTTCCAGCGCACGGTCAACTGCGCGCTCTTCTCGCGCAGGTCGGCCAGTTCTTTCTCCAGGGCCTCCAGACGCTCGCGGCTGGCCGCATCTTTCTCCTTCTTCAGCGCTTCGCGCTCAATCTCCAGTTGCATGATGGCGCGGTCTATGGCGTCAATCTCCTGCGGCTTGGAGTCAATCTCGGTGCGCAGGCGGCTGGCCGCCTCGTCTATCAGGTCAATGGCCTTGTCGGGCAGGTAGCGGTCCGAAATGTAACGGTGCGACAGGGTGGCCGCCGCGATCACGGCGCTGTCGGTGATGCGCACGCCGTGATGCACCTCGTAGCGCGCCTTCAAGCCGCGCAGGATGGAGATGGTCTCCTCCACGCTCGGCTCGTCCACGAAGACGGGCTGGAATCGGCGCTCCAACGCCGCATCCTTCTCAATGTGCTTGCGGTATTCGTCCAGCGTCGTCGCGCCGATGGCGTGCAGTTCGCCACGGGCCAACATGGGCTTCAGCATGTTGCTGGCGTCCATGGCGCCCTCGGCAGCGCCCGCCCCCACCAGCGTGTGCATCTCGTCAATGAACAGGATGATCTGCCCCTCCGCCGTCTGAATCTCTTTGAGCACGGCCTTGAGCCGCTCCTCAAACTCGCCGCGATATTTCGCCCCCGCGACCAACGCGCCCAAATCCAGCGCGATGACGCGCTTGTCCTTGAGCGTGGCCGGCACGTCGCCGCGCACAATGCGCTGCGCCAGGCCCTCCACGATGGCCGTCTTGCCGACGCCCGGCTCGCCGATGAGCACGGGGTTGTTCTTGGTGCGGCGGCTGAGAATCTGAATCACGCGGCGAATCTCCTCGTCGCGGCCGATGACGGGGTCCAACTTGCCCTTGCGGGCCTCGTCCGTCAGGTCGCGGCCGTACTTCGCCAGCGCCTCGTATTGTGCCTCCGGGTTGGGGCTGGTAACGCGCTGGGAGCCGCGAATGCCCGCCAGCGCCTGCATGATGGCTCCGTAGTCCACGCCGTGCCTCGCCAGCAAGTCGCGGATAGGCCCGGCCTGCGGTTGGGCCATGGCCATCAGCAAGTGCTCGGTGGACGTGTACTCGTCGCGCATGTTCTCGGCGATCTTCTCGGCCTCCTCCAGGATGCCGGCCAGGACCCGCGACATGCCCACCTGCGTCGCGCCGCCGTAGGCCCGGGGCTTACGGGCCAACTCCTGCTCCACGCTCTGCGCCAGCAACGCGCGATCCACCCCGATTTTGTCCAGCACAGACGGAACCACGCCGCCCTCCTGCTCCACAAGGGCTTTGAGCAGGTGTTCGGCGTCAATCTGGGAATGATTGTATTCTTGCGCCAGGTTCTGGGCTTCCAGAACGGCTTCTTGCGCCTTCTGCGTAAAGCGATCAAACCGCATACTTCTCCCTCCATAAATCCGATATGAGTCCAGGCAGGCGCATACGCTTGCATGCGCCTCTGCTGCTAATATACGCACCAAACGTAAGAAAAGGGTTAGAGCAGCGTATGCGTAGAGTAAGAGACGCGCGTCCCCGATCTTCGCGCCTTTCGCGCCCTTTCGTGCCCTTCGCGATCCGAACGCACCCCCAGCGCGGGGGTTCAGCCCCGCGCGTGCAGGTTCGCCCGACGCTGAAGCATCGGGCCGAAAGCGCAAAGCCCTGCGGGCTGTCCCCAGCCCCGAAAGGGGCTTCGTTCGTTCAGCGCGGGGGTTCAGCCCCGCGTGTGCAGGTTCGCCCGACGCTGAAGCATCGGGCTGAAAGCGCAAAGCCCTGCGGGCTATCACCAGCCCCGAAAGGGGCTTCGTTCGTTCAGCGCGGGGGTTCAGCCTCGCGTGTGTGGGTTCGCCCGACGCTGAAGCATCGGGCCGAAAGCGCAAAGCCCTGCAGGCTGTCCCCAGCCCCGAAAGGGGCTTCGTTCGTTCAGCGCGGGGGTTCAGCCCCGCGCGTGTGGGCATCCGCGCGTCCCCGATTTTCGCGCCTTTCGCGCCCTTTCGTGCCCTTCGCGATCCGAACGCACCCCCAGCGCCGGGGTTCAGCCCCGCACGTGTGGACATCCACGCCCATTTGACATCTCCCCCGACGCCGTATATAATTAGACTATCTAACAATAAGAAAGGTGAACAAAATGACGCCTTCGCCCGAGGAGTGCGCTCGCGAAGTGCTGGACGTCGTTCCCCTTGTCATGCGCGCCATCCGCGCCGAGATGCGCAGCCATCGCACGCCCGACCTGTCGGTGCCCCAGTTCCGCGCGCTCCTGTTCCTCAGGCGCACACCCGGCGCCTCCCTGTCGCAGGTGGCCGACCACCTGGGGCTGACCCCGCCGTCGGCCTCCAAACTGGTGGATGGCCTCGTCGCGCGGGGGTTGCTGGCCCGTCAGGATAGCCAGACCGACCGTCGGCGCGTCGTGCTCACGGTTACCCCGGCGGGCGAGGCCATCTTGGACTCGGCGCTGGAAAGCACGCAGGCCCACCTGGCCGAGACGCTGGCGCGGCTGGACGGCGACAGCCGGGCCGCCGTGATATCCGCGATGCGGGCTTTGCGCACCCTGTTTCGGGCCGGCGGGCGCTGATCGGAGGCGACCCCATGGCGATCATTGAGACCCAATCGTTGACACGCCGGTTTGGAACGCTCACCGCCGTGGACGCGCTGAACCTGTCCATTGAGCCAGGCGAGATGTTCGGCCTTCTGGGGCCCAACGGCGCGGGCAAAACCACCACCATCAAGATGCTCACGACCCTGCTGCCCCCCACATCGGGCGGGGCGCGCGTGGCCGGCTACGACATCATTCGCCAGCCCGCCGACGTCCGCCGCGCCATCGGCTATGTCCCCCAGATGGTCTCCGCCGATGGCACCCTGACCGGCTACGAGAACCTGCTCATCTTCGCCAGGCTGTATGACATCCCCCACGCCGAGCAGAAGAAGCGGGTGCGTGCCGCCCTGGATTTCGTCGGCCTCGGCGACAGCGCCGACAAACTGGTGCGCGCCTACTCCGGCGGCATGATCCGCCGACTGGAAATCGCCCAGTCGCTCCTGCATCACCCCAAGGTGCTGTTCCTGGACGAGCCGACGGTGGGCCTGGACCCGAACGCCCGCCGCGCCATTTGGGACCACCTGGAGAAACTGCGCCGCGAATTCGGCACCACGATCCTGCTCACAACGCACCTGATGGAGGAGGCCGACCGTCTCTGCGACCGTGTGGCCATCATGCACCTGGGCCGCGTCGTCGCCATCGGCACGCCCGCCGAACTCAAGGCCTCTATCGGCGGCAACGGCGCTACCCTGGACGATGTCTTCGTGCACTACGCCGGCAGCACCCTGGATTCGGGAGGAACCTACCGTGAGACTGTCCGAGAGAGGCGCACTGCACGCCGGCTTGGCTGATCACCTTCAAGCCCGCCGCTACCCGCTGGCTGCCTTGGGCCGATTCGTGTACAAGGTGCTGGTCATCGCCGAACTGGATGCCCGCAAACTCCGCCACGACCCGACGGAGTTGTTCACGCGTGCGGTCCAGCCCACCCTCTGGCTCCTGGTGTTCGGCCAGGTCTTCACGCGGGTGCGGGCCATCCCCACGGGCGACATCCGCTACCTGGACTTCATGGCGCCGGGCATCCTGGCCCAGAGCGTGTTGTTCATCTCCATCTTCTACGGCATCTCGGTCATCTGGGAGCGAGATTTGGGCATCCTGCACAAGTTCCTGGTCAGCCCCACGCCGCGGACGGCGCTGGTGCTGGGCAAGGCGCTGTCGGCAGGCGTGCGCGGGCTGGTGCAGGGCCTGTTCATCTACCTGCTGGCGCTCATCCTGGGCGTCCGCGTCAACTGGCACCCGCTGGCGCTGGCGGGCGTGCTCCTGACCGTGATGCTGGGCGCGGCCATCTTCTCCACCTTCTCGCTCATCATCGCCTGCCTGGTGAAGACCCGCGAGCGCTTCATGGGCATCGGCCAGGTGCTCACCATGCCCTTGTTCTTCGCCAGCAACGCCATCTACCCCATCGCCATCATGCCCGGCTGGCTTCAGGTCATCTCCCGCGTCAATCCCCTGTCGTACCAGGTAGACGCCCTTCGCGCGCTGATGCTCGCGGGGGGTGTCAGCGGGTTCGGCCTGGGCGTGGACTTTCTGGTGCTGTTCGCGGTGGTGGCGGCGCTGGTGGGAATCGGCGCGCGCCTGTACCCGACGATTGTTACGTGAGGCGTTGGCCGTTGGCCTTCGGCAGGGGCAACGCATGCGTTGCCCCTGCACGCGAACCCGCCCCCGGCGGCGAGAACCCCCGCGCCGACGACGCAGAGCCCCACGGCGCCGGACCCCAGGAGTCTCCCACGCCAGCCCGCAGGGCTTCGCCCCTTCAGCCCGATGCTTCAGCGTCGGGCGAACATGCGACCAAACCCTTCATCCTCTGCGGGCTCTGCGCCCTCCGCGGTGAAACTTGGCGTCCGCCCGCGTGACTAAACCCCCGCGCCGACGACGCAGAGCCCCACGGCGCCGGACCCCAGGAGTCTCCCACGCCAGCCCGCAGGGCTTCGCCCTTTCAACCCGATGCTTCCGCGTCGGGCAGCCATGCGACCAAATGCCACATCCTCGGATCCCATATTTTCGCTCCCGCGCAAATCGTATATAATGCGCCCGTGTCCGCGCGACGCGAAACGTTATGTTAAGGTTGAGCCCTGCACAGGGAAAAGCCCCCACCTCGGCATGAAGCAGAGATGACGCAAGAGCAGATCAACTTTCTCATGGACTTGGTGCTGTACGCGGACAGGCGCGACCTCCACCTCGTGGCCGTCCACCTGGCGCGCGACTGGCTCGGCGAGGCCCGCTTTGAGCCTGCCCCGGACGAGTTGGTGTGGCTCTGGGCGCTGGCGAACGGCAATGACCTGCTTCCCACCGATGTAGTAGAAGTCGCCCGCGAGTTCATGTTCTGGGACGTGTTCCGTTGCAACTAGCCCATCTCTTGTTTCCACAATGGGGTCAGCGCCGCGGTTTGCGCCCCTGACTGTTTTGGATATGATATTCAAGTGTCGGCGCTTTGCGGGCGATGTCTCGCCGGATGGTCCACATGGCTGGAGCAGACCGCATGGCGTGCGCCGCTGTACATCCGTCGCGCGCTTCGGCGCACATCGCATCCTGAGGAGGGGCGTATGGAAAACCAACCCGCAATCGCAATCCACGGGCTTACCAAGTCTTACGGCAAAGTGCGCGCCCTTCGCGGCATAGACCTGGAGGTGCAACAGGGCGAAATCTTCGGCTTCCTGGGCCCCAACGGCGCGGGCAAGACTACCACCATCCGTTGCGCCCTGGACCTGATCCGCCCCGACGGCGGCAGCATCCGCGTGCTGGGCATCAACCCCCAGGTCGATCCCGTGGCCGTCAAGGCCCGCACGGGCTATCTCCCCGGCGAGTTGCAACTGGACGACAACCTCACCGGCGAGGCCCAACTGCGCTTCCTGAACGAACTGCGCGGCCGCAAGGCCGACTGGACCTACGTCCGCGAACTCGCCGAGCGCCTGGACCTGGACCTGAAGCGCCCCATCCGCAATCTGTCCAAGGGCAACAAGATCAAGGTGGGCGTGATCCAGGCCCTCATGCACCGGCCCGAACTCCTGATGCTGGACGAGCCGACCTTCGGCCTGGACCCGCTGATGCAGCAGGAGGTGCTCCGCCTGCTGGTGGAGGCCAAGCGCAACGGCGCGACCGTCTTCTTCTCGTCGCACATCCTGAGCGAGGTGCAGGCCGTGGCCGAGCGCGTGGGCATCATCCGCCGCGGCAAGATCGTGGAGGTGGCGGGCGTCCAGTCGCTCATCCACCGCTCCATGCGCCGCGTGCGCATCCAGTTCCGCCACGACGTGGACCCCGCGCCGCTGTTGCAGGTGCCCGGCGTGGCCCTGCTCAAGCGCGACGACGGCCGAGCCGTAACGCTCCAGGTAGAGGGCGAGATGGACGGCCTGCTCAAGGCGGTGGCGGCCTTCCCGGTGGTAGACTTTGAGACCGAGCGCCCGTCGCTGGAGGAGATCTTCCTGGCCTACTACGAGGACGAGCGCAACAGCCACAAGACGGAGGAATAACATGTGGGCGACCTTCCGGCACGAGTTGGCTCACATGCGGGGGCGAATCCTGGGCTGGGGCCTCGGGCTTGGGCTGCTGGGGGCCTACTTCTCGTCGGTCTTCAGTTCCTTTGAGGCGCAGATGGCGCAGTTGCGGCAGGCCATGGAGTACTTCCCGCAGGAACTGTTCACCTTCTTCGGCCTTGACATCGCCTCGCTGACGCCCTACAGGTTTCTGGACGTCAAATTTTTCTCGCTGATGCCGGCCATCCTGGGTGTCTTCGCCGTGGGCGCGGGCACCGCCATGCTGGCGCGCGACGAGGAGAAGGGGCTGCTGGACCTGATCCTGGCGCACCCCGTGAGCCGCAAGGCCCTGTTCTTCGGAAAGGCACTGGCGGCTCTCGTGGCCATGGTCCTCATCGTCGCCCTCATGTGGGCGGGCCTGGTAGTCGGCATGGACCGCACATCGCTCCAGGTAACGCCGACGCAGATGATCGGCCCTATGGTGTCGGTGCTGGCAGCGGTGGTGCTGTGGTGGTCGCTGGGGCTGCTCCTGAGCATGCTGCTCCCATCGCGGCGCATGGCCTCGTCGGCCGTGGCGTTCCTCATTGTGGCAAGTTTCTTCGTCAAGGGCATGGCCGAGTTGGCCCCAGACCTGAAGGGCATCGCCAAACTGTCGCCGTTCACGTACTATCAGGGCGGCCAGGCGGCCTTCAGCCTGAACGTTGGCTGGATTGTGGGGCTGGTCGTGCCTGCGGCGGCATTCGTATTGCTGGCGTGGTGGCGGTTTGAGCGCCGCGACATCCGCGTGGCCGGCGAGGGTGGCTGGGGTATGGCCCTGCCCGCGCGGATGCGCCCCGCACGCAGGCGGCCCGCCGAAGCGCGGCATGCCGTGTAGAAGGCGCTGCACCGCGGAGACAAGGAGGGCTGGACGATGTTGACCCTGTTCAAGCATACGGTGGCGCGGTCCAAGGGGGCCATCCTGGGCTGGGGCCTTTCGCTGGGCCTGCTCAGCATGTGGCTCACGTCGTTCTACGACACGCTGGCCGAGCAGAAAGAAATGCTGGAGAAACTGTTTGCAGCCTATCCGAAGGAGATTTGGGCTTTCTTCGGCGGCTCGTCAGACTTCTTCTCGCCCGAAGCGTTCATCAACATGGAACTCTACTCCTACATGCCGCTGGTGCTGGGCATCTATGCCGTGCTGGCGGGCAGCGCCCTCCTGGCGGGCGACGAGGAGAAGGGATTTCTGGATTTGCTGATGGGGCATCCCATCGGACGGACAGGCCTGTTCTTCGGGCGAGTCCTCGGGTTCGTGGTCGTCCTGCTGGGGATTGTAACGCTCATGTGGCTGGGCACGATGATCGGGGCGCAGTGGTCTACGTACATGAACATCGGCTGGGGCGAGATGTGGCTCCCCAATCTGTCGCTGCTGGCGATGCTGCTCCTGTTCGGCGGCCTGGCGCTGTTCCTCAGCATGGTGCTGCCCTCGCAGCGGCTGGCGGCTTCGGTGGCCGGCGGGCTGTTGGCCGCCAGTTTCCTCATCAACGGCATGGCCGAGTTGAGTCCCGATGTAGCGAAAGTTGCGAAATACCTCCCGATGAAGTACTACCAGGGCGGCCTCGCGGCCAGAGGCATGAACTGGGAGTGGTTCGCCTGGCTGATGGGCGTGGGGGTTGCGTTTGTGCTCCTGGCCTGGTGGCGATTCCTGCGGCGCGACATCCGCGTCGGCGGCGAGGGCGGGTGGAAGGTGCAGGGCCTGCGTCTCCGGCGTCGTCGCGTCATCGCGAACGTGGAGTAGGGAGACTCACCACCGAGAACGCAGAGACCGCAGAGATGACGCGAACAGATTCTTTGCGTACATAAAGGGGACATGAGCGAGAGGTCACAGCGAAACGGCAAGTTCTGGGCTTCGCTGGCGAAGGCGTTCGTCGCCGTCGCCCTGTTCGCGGTCGTCCTGTTTCTGTCCGCGGGAACGCTCCGCTGGCCGATGGGCTGGGCCTACATCGGCACCGCGGCGGCCAACACGCTCATCGTCGTCCCGCGCATGGACCCCGCGCTGCTCCGCCAGCGCACGACGGTGGAGCAGGCCGGAGCCAAACGGTGGGACATCCCACTGGCGTTGATTGTGGGGCGACTCGGCCCGATGGCCATGTTCCTCGTAGCGGGGCTGGACAGGCGCTTCGGTTGGTCGGCTCCGATGTCGCCGGCACTCATCGTCGCGGGCTTCGTTCTCCTGGGGATCGGCTACGCCCTGTCCGACTGGGCGGTCATCGCCAACCGCTTTTTCGCGCCGGTTGTGCGTGTGAACGCGGCGAACGGCCACACGGTGGTTACCGGCGGACCGTACCGCCTCGTGCGGCATCCGGGCTACATGGGCGCGGCGCTGACGTATTGGGGCACGCCGCTGGTGCTGGGCTCATGGTGGGCGTTCATCCCCGCCGCGCTCACGAATTTGATCGTCGTGATTCGCACGGCGCTGGAGGACCGAACGCTCCAAGAGGAACTCCCCGGCTACGCCGAATATGCCGCCCGAGTCCGCTGGCGGCTCGTACCGGGGGTGTGGTAGTCGCGCCGCACGTATCGCGCAGGGGCGGCAGGCTGTGCCCCCGTCGCCAGCGGCGAGGGGGAACAGACACGTAGGGCGGCTTTCCATAGCCGCCGAAGGCAGAGGGCAGGTATGGAAATCTGCCCTACGCTCGCTGATAGCCCGCAGGGCTTCGCCCCTTCAGCCCGATGCTTCAGCGTCGGGCGGGCGGAGCACAACGTGCGACGCACCTCGGAGGTGCGTTGCACGTGTTTCATGCGAGCGGAGAGGGGGATTTGAGGGGGTGAGATCAGTGGGCGCACGGCCGCGCGCCCGCCTCTTCGACGCGGGCGGGGATGTAGA
>JACIWU010000080.1 GCA_014360805.1 Chloroflexota bacterium | reverse complement strand
AGCGCCCGCGAGAAAATCTGCACCACGGGCACGCTATCGGTTTCGGCAGCGAGCGACGCCGAAACCGCGAACATGTAGTCGCCGGTGAGGACGGTCGCCTCGCCGCTCCATTGACTGTTGAGGGTGGGATAGCCGCGGCGCGTGTTGGCGCGGTCAATCATATCATCGTGCACCAGGGTGGCCGTGTGCAGCATCTCAATGGCAGCCGCAGCCGAAATGACCTTGTCAGCCTGCGCCTCGTAGAACTGCGACGCCAGGATGGCGACGGCGGGGCGGAGCCGCTTGCCGCCCGCTCGCAGCAGGTTCTGCACGGCCACCCGCAGCAGAGGGAACTCCACTTCGGAAGCGCGGAGCAGCCGCTGCTCCACCTTCTCCATATCCGTTCGGATGGGTTCCAAGAAGGGCAAAAGGTTCAAAGGATATCCTCTCCAAAAGCCTTTGGCCAGTAGCCATTAGCCTTCTCACGGTCCGCGCAAGCGGCCAAAGGCTAACGGCTAGCGGCCAATGGCTGCATCTCCAACCCAAACACCCGCACCGCGTTGGCGGTCGTGATGCGGGCCACCTCGGCCACGGGCACGCCCCTGGCGCGCGCCACCGCCTCGGCCACCAGCGCCACATACGCAGGCTCGTTGCGCTTGCCGCGATGCGGGTGCGGCGCAAGGAACGGGCAGTCGGTCTCAACCAACAGTCTATCCAGCGGCAGCGCGGCCGCAATCTCGGGCAACTTGCGCGCGTTCGGGTAGGTAATCGGCCCCGCAACGGAGATGAGAAACCCCAACTCCACCGCCTCCAGCGCCATCTCCAGGCTTCCCGAGAAGCAGTGCAGCACGCCCTTCTCGGGCAGCGGCGACGCTCCCTCCCACCCGCGCAGGATGGTCATGACCTCGCCGTGGGCATCCCTGTCGTGCACGATGACGGGCTTGCGCAGCCGCGCCGCCAAGTCCAACTGCGCCTCAAAGGCCTGGCGCTGCGCGGGCCTCGGCGACAGGTCGCGGTAGAAATCCAGCCCAATCTCGCCGATGGCCACGACTTTCGGCGCGCGCGCCAGCGCCTCCAACTCGGCCAGGGCGCTCGCGGTGAGATCTTTCGCGTCGTGCGGGTGCACGCCCACCGCCGCGAAGATGCGCTCGTGCTTCGCCGACAATTCTACCCCGGCCCGGCTGGATGGCAAATCCGCGCCGGCATTCACAATCGCCACCAGCCCCACAGCCCATGCCCGCCCCAGGACGTCCTCGCGGTCCGCGTCAAACTGCGAGAAGTCCAGGTGCGCGTGGGTATCTATCCATCGCAGCGTCGTTTCAGCGCCCAAGCCGCCCCCAACTCCGTGTGCTGCCGCCGCGCCTACCGCTCCAGGCCCGTTAGGCGCAGCCCCTCGTCCAGCAGTTCCTGCACCTTGTCGGCGCGGGTGGTCTCACAGTACACGCGCAGAATCGGCTCGGTGCCCGAGAAGCGGATGAGCGCCCAGCCGCCGTCTTCCAGGTCCATCTTGAACCCGTCGCGGGTGTCCAGCCCCACCACCTTCATGCCGGCCAGCGTCTTGGGAATGTTGTCGCGCACCCGCGCGATGATGGCCTGCTTCTGCTCGGCGGGGAAGGATGCATCTATGCGGTCGTAGAAATGCGGCCCCACCAGCGAGTACAGGTAGTCAATGAGTTCCGACGGCTTCTTGCCCATCTGCACCATCAAATCCAGAATGAACAGCCCTGCGACAATGCCATCGCGTTCGGGGATGTGGCCGCGGAAGCCGAACCCGCCGCTCTCCTCGCCGCCCATGATGGCGTCCTTCTCAATCATGGCGGGGCCCACGTACTTGAACCCCACGGGCGTGCGGATAACCTCCAGGCCGTAGCGGGCGGCCAGTTTGTCGGCCATGACGGTGGTGGTGATGGAGCGCACCACAGGCCCGCGCCACCCGCGCACTTCCAGCAGGTACAACAGCAGGAGCGCGTACACCTGCAACTGGTTGACGAAGACCCCGTGCTCGTCCACCACGCCGATGCGGTCGGCGTCGCCATCGTTGGCCAGGCCAACATCGGCGCGGCGGTCGCGGATGGCGTCGGCCAGGGCGCGCAGGTTATGGCCGATCGGCTCAGGGTGATCCAGTCCTGGGAAAAGTGGGTTGCGTTCGTCGTGAATCTGGAACACGCGCGTCGCCCCGCCATCCAGCAGACGGGGGAAGTAGTCCATGCCCGCGCCGTACATGGCGTCCACCACCACATTCAGGCCAGCGGCCCTGATGGGGGCCAAATCCACCATGCGCGCCACCTGCGCGAAGTAGGCGGGCGTGGGGTCAAACATCTCCACCAGCCCCTTGCGCCGGGCCTCGTCCAGCCCCATGCGCCTCACCGAATCCCGCCCCGCCTGGATGGCCTCTATGCGCTCTTCCAGCGCCGCTACGACTTCGGGCGACGCCGAGCCGGCGTATTCCGGCTTGTACTTGAACCCGTTCCAGACGCCTGGGTTATGGCTGGCGGTGATGACGACTGCGCCGGCGGCCTTGCGGTCCAGAATGCCCCACGAGACGACCGGCGTGGGCGCAAAGCGGTCGCACAGGTACGCCTTCACGCCATTGGCCGCGGCGACCTCGGCCACTGCCGCCGCGAAGTTTTCGGACTGGAATCGCGTGTCGTAGCCGACCACCAGGCCATGCTGGGCCACGCCGCGGTCCAGCAGATAGCGCGCCACCGACTGGGCGCACACGCGGACGTTGTCAAACGTGTAATCCTCGGCGATGATTGCCCGCCAACCGTCCGTCCCGAACTTGATCTTCGTCGTCATATCGTGCACCTCGTTATGCGGTGTTATCGTGCGAGCGGCCGGCCCGTCGGCCCTACAGCCCGTTCTCGCGGCGCAGGAGGGCCAGGTCCGCGTCCACCATCATCTTTACCAGTTCCTCAAACGAGACCTGTGGCTCCCAGCCCAGCACTCGGCGCGCCTTGGACGCATCGCCCACGAGGAGGTCCACCTCGGCGGGGCGGTAGAATCGCTCGTCCTGCACCACGTACTCGCGCCAGTCCAGATCCAGGTAGCCAAACGCCACCTCGCACAGTTCGCGGATGGAGTGCGTGCTCCCGCTGGCGATGACATAATCGTCGGGCGTGTCCTGCTGGAGCATGAGCCACATGGCGCGCACGTAGTCGCCAGCGAAGCCCCAGTCGCGCCGCGCGTCCAGGTTGCCCAGGCGCAACTCCTTGTCCAGGCCCAATTTGATGCGGGCCACGCCGTGGGCCACCTTCCGCTCCACGAACTCCAGCCCCCGCCGCGGCGACCCGTGATTGAACAAGATACCCGAAGTGGCGTGCAGGTTGTAACTCTCGCGGTAGTTGACGGTGATCCAGTGGCCGTACACCTTCGCAACGCCGTAGGGACTGCGCGGGTAGAACGGCGTGTTCTCGTTCTGGGGCACCTCGCGCACCTTGCCGAACATCTCGCTGGACGACGCCTGGTAGAACCGAATTTTGGGATCCACAATGCGGATCGCCTCCAACATCCGCGTAACGCCCAGGGCCGTAACCTCGCCGGTGAAGACCGGCTGCTTCCACGACGTGGGGACGAAGGACTGCGCCGCCAGGTTGTACACCTCTTGCGGGCGATACTCCTGCAGCAAGTCCACCAGCGACATCTGGTCCAGCAAGTCGCCTGGGACCAGCGTGATCTTGTCCTGAATGTGCTTGATGCGGTCAAAGTTCACCGTGCTGGTACGCCGCACCATGCCCACGACGTGATACCCCTTCTCCAGCAAGAACTCGGCCAGATAGGAACCGTCCTGGCCAGTGATTCCGGTGATCAAAGCGGTTGGCATGAATCCTCCTACAAGCAGCCTCTAGCCATTAGCCATTAGCCTTTAGCCTCTAGCCTTTAGGCTTTGGGCTTTGGCCTCTAGCCCCGAACCTGCACCCAATGGCTAGAGGCTGGCTAATGGCTAACGGCTCATCGCTAACGGCCAACAACCTTCCGTCTCCAATACTCCAACACATCCAGCAGGCTCTGCTCAAAGGGAATCTGCGGCTCCCAGCCCGTGCGCTCCCGCAGGCGCGTGCAGTCGGCCACGACAGCCGGAATATCCGACGGCCGCATGCGTTCCGGGTCCTGCTCTACGCCAATGCGCACGCGCGCCAGCGACAGGAGCACATCCAGCACTTCCTGGATTTCGCGAGCCTGCCCCGAGCCGACGTTGTACACCTCGCCCGACTCGCCCTTCTCCATGAGCAGCACGTAGGCGCGCACCACATCGCGCACGTCGCTGAAATCGCGCTTGGCCCGCAGGTTACCGACTCGGATGACGGGCGCGCGCAGGCCCGCTTCGGCCTCGGCGATTTGCTTGGCGAAGTCGGGCGCCACAAACCCCAGACCCTGGCGCGGCCCAATGTGGTTGAACGGCCGCACGCGCACCACGTCCAGCCCATCGCTCAAAAAGTACTGGAGGCCCAGCATGTCCTGCGCGATCTTGCTCACCGCATAGGGGCTCATCGGGCGGAACGGGTTCGTCTCCCGAACGGGCACCTCGTCGGGGTACACCAGGCCGTACTCCTCGCTGGAGCCGATGACCAATAGGCGCGCTTGGGACTTGGCCCGCACCATCGCTTCCAGGATGTTCAACTGGGCGCGGATGTTATTGGACAGCGTGAACCACGGATCCTTGCGCGACAGGTGTACCACGGGCTGCGCCGCCAGGTGGAAGATGCAATCGGGCTTCGTCTGCTCCACCAGCCGCGCGACCGCCTCCGCGTCCGTCAAGTCCAGCGGATACAGTTCCAGTTGGCTCTGAATGTGCGCGATGTTGCCCGCAGGGCCGTACACCGTGCCGGCAACCTTCCAGGGCCGGTTCTGGAGCAGGTATTCGGCAAGGTGGCTGCCGACAAAGCCGGATATGCCCGTTATCAGCGCCTTCAACACGTCCTCCGACGGCGGGTCTGTGCCCAGCGACGCACGCATTATACTTCAGTCAGGCGGCAACTGCAAGAAGGGCCGACCCACCAGTGGGAGATGCGATATATGAACAAAAACCGCAGACATGACGGATGCCGTTCCCCTACGCGCTCGCCCCCGAAGGCCCCCGCAACTGCGCCCCGAAGACTGCCGCCAGGCGCTGGACGATCTTGTTGTGCACCTTCGCCGCTTCGGCGTCGGTCAGCGTCTTCTCGTCCGACTGATACGTCAGCGAGTAGGCCAGGCTCCGCTTGCCAGCGGGGATAGACGGGCCTTGGTACACGTCAAACAGCACCACGCTGCGGAGCATCCGCCCGCCCGTCTCGCGGATCACGCGCTCCACTTCCGCCGCGGGGATGCTTTCGTCCACCACGATGGCCATGTCCTGCACCACCGCCGGGTAGCGCGACACCGGCCGGAACTTCACAGCGGCAGACACGTGGCCCTGCACGGCGTCCAAATCCATCTCCAGCAGGCACACGCGCTGCTCCGGCAGTTCCCAGGCCAGGCGGAGGGCCGGGTTCAGTTCGCCGAAGATCGCCACGCGGTTGCCGCCGACGAGTAGACTGGCGCAACGGCCCGGGTGGAATGTAGGGTGCGTGGCTGCTTCCACACGCCAATCGCCGATGCCCAGGCCCGCCATGAGCGCTTCCACCACGCCCTTCAGGTCAAAGAAGTCCTGATACTCCGGCTCGGGCGTGAGCCACGAGCGTTCGTCGCGCGGGCCGGTCATCACGATGCCCAGGTGCGTTACCTCCACCGGCAGCCCCTTATCGTCCATGGGCAGGTACACCCGCGCCACCTCAAACAGGTTCACGCGCTCGGTGAAGCGCAGGTTGGCCGCCGTTACCGCCAGCAGGCTGGCGAGGAGCGTCGTGCGCATGGTCGTGCGTTCGGGCGTCATGGGGTTGGCCAGGCGGATGCAGGCATCGGCGGCGAGGATGCAGGGCAACATCTCGCGCAGGTGGGGCCCGGGCTCCACGGCGCGCACTGACACGTCTCCCCTGGACGCGGGCGGGAGAAGGCGATCCTGATCCTCCGCACCGACGAAGGAGTAGGTCAGCGCCTCGTACAGCCCGCACCCGGCAAGGATATGCCGCGCCTTGCGCGCCAGTTCCAGCGGCGGGTTATTGCGCTGGGGCGGAAGTTCGTCGCGCAGGCGGGTGGTCGGGATGCGGTCGTAGCCCACCATGCGGGCGATCTCCTCCAGCAGGTCGGCCTCTATCTCCACATCCAGGCGGTGGAGCGGCACTTTCACGTCCAGCCCGTCGGGGGCGGGCACGCACTCAAACTCCAGGCGCTCCAGCGTGGCCTTGACCTCATCCGCGGTCATCTCCACGCCAAGGACGCGGCCCACCTGCGGCGGGCGCAGGCGAACGGTCTGCTGCTTCTGCGGGACAGGGTAGTTGTCGGCCAGGCCACGCGCCACCACGCCGCCCGCCAACGCGCGCATAAGTTCGGCGGCGCGGGTGGCCGCAGGCTCCGTCCGCGACGCGGGAATGCCCCGGCTGAAGCGGCTGGACGCCTCGCTCACGAGTTTCAGCGCCTGGGACGTGCGGCGGTTGTTGATGGCGTGGAAGTTGGCCGACTCAATGAGCACGTTGCGCGTCTGCTCGGTAACTTCGCTCTCTAGGCCGCCCATGACGCCGGCGATGGCCACGGGGCCGCCGCCGTCGGTGATGAGCAGCATCTCGGGCGTGAGGTTGCGTTCCACGCCGTCCAGCGTGGTCATGCGCTCGCCGGGCTTGGCCCTGCGCACGATGATGGCAGGCGGGCCTCCCGCGCGCGTGGGCCGTAGCAGGTCATAGTCAAAGGCGTGGAGCGGCTGGCCCCATTCCAGCATCACGTAGTTGGTGATGTCCACGATGTTGTTGATGGGCCGCATCCCCGCCAGGGTCAGCCGCCGCTGCATCCACTTGGGCGACGGCCCGATCTTGACATCGCGCACCAGCATGGCCGAGTAGCGGTTGCACAGATCGGGATCCTCAATGCGAATCTCCACCTGGCCCTCAATGGGCGCGCCTTCGGCCAAGACCACAGGATCGGGGACCTTCGCCCGCTGGCTGGTGAGCGCCGCCACTTCGCGCGCCACGCCGATGACCGACAGGCACCGCGCCAGGTTGGGCGTCAGGTCAATGTCCAGCACCACGTCGCCCAGGTAGTCGGCCAGCGGCACGCCCACCGGCGCGTCGTCTTCCAGCAGGATGATTCCCTCGTGGTCGTCGGAGATGCCCAGTTCCTTCTCCGAGCAGACCATGCCTTCGCTGAGCACGCCGCGAATCTTGGACGGCTTCAGCGTCATGTATCGTTTTTCCTCGGAGTAGCCATCTATCAGGCGCGCGCCGACGGTGGCAAAGGCCACCTTGTGCCCCTTCTCGCCCACGCGGATGTTGGGCGCGCCGGTTACCACCGTCATGGGCGCGCCGCGACCGTAGTTGACCACGGCCAACACCAGCCGGTCGGCGTTGGGATGGGGCTTGACCTCCAGGATCTCGCCCACGAAGATCTTGTCGCGGTCCCACTCGGCTCCGATGCGCTCAATGCTGGCCACTTCCAGCCCAGCCAGGGTCATGCGCTCGGCCAGTTCTTCCACCGGCAGCGTGATGTCCACGTATTCCTTGAGCCAACTCAGCGGTACTCTCATGGGTTCGTCTCCTCTGTCCTGCTAGAACTGCGCCAGGAACCGCAGGTCGTCGCTGTAGAAGTAGCGGATGTCGTCAATGCCGTAGCGGAGCATGGCGATGCGGTCAGGCCCCATGCCGAAGGCGAAGCCGGTGAACTGCTCGGGGTCGTAGCCGCCGTTGCGCAGCACCTGGGGGTGCACCATCCCCGCGCCGGCGATCTCCACCCAGCCGGTATGCTTGCAGACGCGGCACCCCGCGCCGTCGCACAGCGCGCAACTCACATCCACCTCCATGCTTGGCTCGGTGAACGGGAAGTAACTGCACCGGAAACGTACCTGGCGGTGCTCCCCGTAGAGCCGCCGTGCGAAATCGGTGAGGACGCCCTTCAGGTCGGCCATGGTGATGTTGCGGCCCACCGCCAGCCCCTCCACCTGGTGGAACATGGATTCGGAGCGCGCCGTAACGGCCTCGTAGCGGTACACGCGCCCAGGCAAGATGACGCGAATCGGCTCCGGGCAGAACTGGCGCATGGCGCGAATCTGGCCGGGCGACGTGTGCGTGCGGAGCAGGATGCCCTCGCGCGTGGTGTAGAACGTGCTCCACATGTCGCGGGCAGGGTGGTCGGGCGGCAGGTTCAGCATCTGGAAGTTCAGTTCGTCGGTCTCCACCTCGGGCGCGTCGTACACCTGGAACCCCATCTCGCCGAAGATGTTGTAGATTTCGTACAGGATTTGGGTGATGGGGTGCAGGCGGCCCACGGTGGCGGGCCTGCCGGGCAGGGTAACGTCCACCCGCTCGGCCTGGGCGGCGCGCTCCTGCTCCAGGGCCAGGACCCGCTGCCGCGCCTCCTCCAGCGCCGCCTCCAGCGCCAGGCGCAGTTCGTGGGCGGCCTTGCCCACCACGGGGCGGTCCTCCGGCGGCAGTTGGCCGATGCCCTTCAGCGTCGTGGTAACGAAACTCCTCTTGCCCAGGTACTCGGTGCGCCAGGCTTCCAACGCCGCCAGGCTGTCCACGCTGGACAGCGCCGCCATCGCGCGCTCTCGGATGTCGTGCAGTTGCTCTAGCATGTCCCTCTCCTTGCTCCTGTGATGCGTCCGACCAACACAAAAAGAAAAGCCGCCGTCCTCAGGGACGAAGCGGCTGAATCGCACTCCGCGGTACCACCCTGCTTGGCTTCCACAAGCCCTCTCACCACCAGCGGCCCCCAGGGGCTTACTGGCTGCCCGATAACGGCGGGCCTCCGGAGCGGACTACTGGCCAGATACCGGCGTTCACCCGTCGGCTCAGGAGCGAACTTCAACGGCGCTGACCCGAGGATGGCTTCCAGTCGTCGGCCATCCCTCCCTGGCGGGCTACCTGCCGCCTACTCCTCTCCGTCACAGCCTTTGCGGATGTCTCGGATTGTTGGCGTTATTATGTACGGAAACAGCGATTTGTCAAAATAGTGCGGGCGCTGCGCGGCCGTGCTACGCGGGCGTGAACCCCCACGGCTCCTTGCGTGGCTTCCACTCCGTCGGGTCGCTCCAGTCGGCGGCCTTCCACGGCATGTTCTCGGGCCGCACCAGCGGCAAGACCTCGCGGAAGAAGGCCAGGCGCTCCGGCCCCGTCATCGGCGTGAAGTGCTCGGCCACCGCCAGGTCTGCCTCCAACTCCGCCATGGTAGAGCACCCCACGATGACGGTGGTGAGCGGCAGCGCCAGGGCGTAGCGCAGCGCCCTGTCGGCCACGTGGGCCAGCACCTTGTAGCCGAGTATCTTCATCCCCACCACGCCGACCCCACGGCCCTGGGCGAAGGGCAGGAATTCCTCGGCGAACGAGTAGATGAAGTGGTCCAGCACCGAGACGGCCACCAGCGCCGTGTCAAACGGGAAGCGGCGCAGCGCCTCAATCTGCACCTGCGGGTCGCTGTGGCCCGAGATGCTGATGAACCGCACCAGCCCCTCGTCGCGGGCGCGGATGGCAGCCTCCAGCGCGCCGCCCGGGCCGGTCATGGCGTCCAGCCGCGCGAGGTCGTACACATTGTGCAGCCGCCACTCGTCCACATAGTCGGTCTGAAGGCGGGCCAGGCTTTGCTCCAGTTGGCGGCGCGCCCCATCGCGCGTTACATCCCATGTCTTGGTCGCGATCCACATCTCCTTGCGCCGGTGCCTGGCCACCAGGCCCACCCGCTGCTCGCTCTGACCCTTGGAGTAAATCCAGGCAGTGTCAAAATAGCGGATGCCCCGGTCAATGGCCGTGTTGAGGATTGCGACGGCCTGCTCCTCGCTGCACCCCTCTTCATCCACCAGTCGCTGGCAGCCCAGGCTCAAGATGGGCAAATGGGCGCCGGTCTTGCCGAACGGTCGTGTCTCCATCGCTCGCCTCCTTCCCGAAAACGCGGACTTGCCGATGCGCGCGGGCGCCTGTGGGGATGCTCTGCGCCCGGCACGGCCCTATTGTACCAGAAGCGGCGCGAAGCGAAAAGCGGCCGTATTCATTGACACGGCTCCGGCTTGTGTTGGCGCCCAAGATGAGACACCCTTTTGGAAGTGCGTCGCGCCTATGCCCGTGGCGCGACCAACAGACTTTGGGAGGGACTCTATTCATTCGCGCTTGCGTTCCCTACTCCGCGAGCAGGAGGAAGTACACCATGAGGCCGACGACAACCCCCAATGCCAGCCTGCCCCATCGCGTGGCCGCGAGCACAACCGCGTACTGGGGAGCGACGACACGGCGGAGCCGCCTCAGCCCCCATGTTTGCGTCGCCAGCGTCATGAGAAGGCCCACGACCGCCATCACCGTCGGCGCCACCCATTCGTCAGGCCGCCGCAGGAGATAGGCCAGCGAGAAGCCCAGCAAGGCTAGCCCCAGCGCGAAAAGGACGGAGAGCAGGCCCATGCAGCACTCCGATCCGGCAGGCTAATCGCATCAAACCCTCTCTCTGCGAGGGGGTCAAGGGGATTCCCGGACACCCTAACCGCAAGACCGAGGGGGAATGACCCGCCCACGCAATCAGACCGCGGAGAAGGTGCAACGCTCGCGCCTTTCCCGCGGTCTCTGTGTCTGTGCACCACTCGGCGGCCGGGACCCACCGCGCCTCGCCTGGCTCCAGCCGCCACAGGTCGTCGGCGAACGCGGACGCGCTCCTTCCTACTCCACGCTCTCCATCCGGATGTGTCGGCGACTGATGAGAAAAGCCCCCACAACAGCCACTGCGGTTGCGCCTATGAGGACGGCTTCTGCGGGTTGCACGATGTTCTTCCACGCGCGCGCGAGTGCGGGGGACGACACGCTGACTGGAAGGGCATAGCGCCCCGGCTCGTCCAGCAGTATGCTCAGGCGGTTCAGCCCTCCCGCTTGCGTCTCCCCGTAGAGGGTCGCTCGGTCAAATCCGCGCCCCTTCAGGAGCGAGACCCGCTGCTTCGCCTTATCCAGCAGTTCGTCTCGGCGGCCCCATACCAGAGCCCCCACCGGACACGTAGTCGCGCAGAACGGCCCGCCGATGCCGGCGTAGATGCGATCTTGGCAGAAGGTGCACTTGGCCGCCTTGGCCTCACCGGTCAGCACATTCACCACCCGAAGGTGCGGCACGCCGTAGGGACAGAACTGTGTGCAGTAGCCGCACCCGATGCACTTCTCCTCATCGTAGCCGGTGAACCCATTGGGATCCTTGTACAGAGCGCCCGAGGGGCACACGGTTACGCACGCGGCATCGGTACAGTGCATGCACTGGTAGTTCACGAAATGCCAATCGGTATTGCTGCGCTTGCTCAGTTTGATGAGCGTCCACGTGTCTGCCGAAAGGCTCTGCGGCGTGTCGTACAGTTTCGCTGCTCCGGCAGCCTCCACGGGCAGCCGCACGGCTGTCTGGGTGTCTGCTGGCAGTTTGTTCCACCGCTTGCAGGCCATCTGGCAGGCGCGGCAGCCCACGCACTTGGAAGCATCAAACAGGATGGCGAGCGGCGCATCGGCGGGCGCGGCCTGTGCCAGTCCCGTCGGCCGTATCGCCCCGGCTGCCAGCAGAAGCCCCGATAGTTTCAGGAAGTCCCTGCGGTTGATGTCCATAGACTCTTACCTACCTTCCTCGCGTCCGACCGTCGCAAGGGGGTTCTCGGTCTGAGCATTGTACCGTTCCGCGCGAGGGTGGATTCCCCAGCGCGACAATTCGGCCAGCACCCAACTCAGCAGCGCGTCCATTTGCGCGGCGATGGATGGAGATAACTCCAGGCCGGTGTCAATCACCTCAGGCTCCACGCCCACAAGCACCAGTTCCTGCGGGAACGTGCCGCGCAGGCGAGTCGCCGCCAGCAGGTCCGCCAGGCCCATCTGGTGAGGCGATATCTTGATGCCCAAGTACGCCGGCACCTCATCTCCGCTCAAGCGAACCAGGGTCCCCGGTGGGTTACCCATCGCCACAGCGTCCACGATCAGAACGCGGTCCGCTTCTTCCACGTAGTGCAACAGGTCCAGCCCAAGGGTTCCCCCGTCCAAGACCTGCACATCGTCTGGGAACTCAAACCGTTCCGCCAGACGCTGCACAACCCGAACGCCCACGCCCTCGTCGCGCAGCAGGATATTGCCCAGGCCGAGTACCAACGTCTTCCCCACGGCCTACATACTTCCGTCAATGCGGATACGCGTGAGTTCGCGCCCGCGGCCGTCCACCACATGCACTGCGCACGCCATGCAAGGGTCAAACGAATGAATCGTGCGCAGAATCTCAATGGGCTGCTCCGGGTCCGTTACCGGCGTGCCGATCAGCGCGGCCTCGTAGGCGCCCGGCTGGCCCTTGGCGTCCCTTGGCGACGCGTTCCATGTGGAAGGCACAACGCACTGGTAGTTGGCGATCTTGCCGTCTACGATGTGCACCCAGTGCCCCAGGGCGCCCCGCGGAGCCTCGTGGAAGCCCCAGCCTTTGGCCTCCTTGGGCCACGTGGCGGGATCCCACTTCTCGCCGTTGTGCACCCTGAGGTCCCCGTCGGCCATGTGGGTAGCCAGTTCATCCAGCCAGGAGATCAGTTTCCCCGCGACGACGGCGGTCTCAATCCCTCGGGCCGCGGTCCGCCCCAGCGTGGAGAACAGCGCCTCTGCGCCGACGCCGAGTTTGGCGAGCACGCCGTCCACCAGCGTCCTGACCTCGGGCCGGCCCGCCACATAGGCGACCAACACCCGCGCCAGGGGCCCCACTTCCATCGCCTTGTCCTCATACCGCGGAGCCTTGAGCCACGAGTACTTGCCGTCGGTTTGCAAGAATTCGTAGGGCGGTTTCGGCCCCGTATAGTTCGGCTGCGTCTCCCCGTCCCACGGGTGCTTGGATGCACCGTCGCCATCACCGTATTGGTACCACGAGCGGGTTACGTATTCGGCGATCTTGGTGTGGTCTAGCGGGTGGAGCGTGCTCAAATCGCGGTTGAGGATGACACCCGACGGGAACAGCATGGTGCCGGCGGCATCGGGGAACTCGCCGTAGGCCAGGAAATTCCCTAGGCCCTCACCCAGCCCGGCCCACTCCTTGTAGAACGAGGCCACGGCGAGTAGGTCGGGAATGTAAACCTGGTCCACGAACTGTTTGGCCTTGACGAACAGCCTGCGGATCAGGGCCAGTTTGTCGGCATTGATGGCCGTCTCGCTGTCTGGATCCAGCGTGATGGACATGCCACCCACCAGGTAGGTCTGCGGGTGAGGGTTCTTGCTGCCCAAAATGGCATGGACGCGGATGACATCTCGCTGCCAGTCCAGCGCCTCCAGGTAGTGGGCCACGGCCATCAGGTTGGCCTCCGGCGGCAGTTTGTACTCCGGATGGCCCCAGTAGCCATTGGCAAACGGCCCCAACTGGCCACTCTGCACGAAGGCGGTCAGTTTGTCCTTGACGGCCTTGAAG
>JACIWU010000079.1 GCA_014360805.1 Chloroflexota bacterium | reverse complement strand
TATTATGCTGCAATTTGTTATACGGAAAAATCTCCGTATAATATACCCAGAGAACCTTGCTATGCGGCAGAATCGCCGCATGTGCAGACCCAGAATCTCCTGTATACCACGCGTAGGATAGCCTTGTGTGCATATTCTAGCACACGTTCCTGGCAAAGTCAAGGGGGTTATGAATACATGAACGATCTGCCGCCGCGAAAACCCAAGAAACTCCTAGATCAGTTACGCGACGCCCTACGCCTGAAGCACTACTCCTACAGCACCGAGAAAACCTACGTCCACTGGGTTACCCGCTACATCCTCTTCCACAACAAGCGCCATCCACGCGAAATGGGCGCTCCCGAGATTGAGGCGTTCTTGACCCACCTCGCCACGCACGAGAACGTTTCTGCATCTACGCAGAACCAAGCCCTGGCCGCGCTGTTGTTCCTCTATCGCAATGTGCTCAACATAGATGTGGAGACGCCGATCCGCGTGCTACGCGCCAAACGCCCCAAACGGTTGCCCACCGTTTTGTCAAAGGACGAGGTGATGCGGGTTCTCTCCTTCATGCGGGGGACACATCTCCTGATGGCAAAACTACTTTACGGCTCTGGGATCCGCCTGATGGAATGCCACCGCTTGCGCGTCAAGGACATTGACTTTGACAATCACCAGATCATCGTAAGGGATGGGAAGGGGGAAAAGGACCGCGTAACCTTGCTCCCCGCATCTTTGGTGGAACCGCTAGAAGCCCAATTGATGTACGTGAAACACTTGCACGAGCAGGACCTAGCGCGGGGATATGGCTCGGTAGAGTTGCCTTTCGCCCTCGCCCGCAAGTATCCCAACGCGGACAAGGAACTAGCCTGGCAGTATGTCTTTCCCTCCGTGAGCCTGTCCAGAGATCCACGCACGGGGATTGTGCGACGCCATCATCTGGATCCCAGCGGGTTGCAGCGCGCTGTCCGGCAGGCAGCCAGACGCGCAGGCATCGCCAAACCCGTTGGACCGCACACATTCCGCCACTCTTTCGCCACACATCTGCTCGAAAACGGCTACGACATCCGCACGGTGCAGGAACTACTAGGCCACAAAGATGTCAAGACGACAATGATTTACACCCACGTCCTCAACAAGGGCCCGAAGGCCGTCCGCAGCCCGCTGGACTGATGGCGGGTCGTGCTTCTTCCGCGGCGAAGCCGCCGTCTGGGCCGGGCGAGCGGCGCGGCCGGCCCCGCTAGTACTCAAACAGCGTGGTCATGGATTGCCCCGTGTGGATGCGGTGAATCGCCTCGGCAAACAGCGGCGCCACCGACAGCACCTGCATGTCCTTGATTCGCTTCTCCGGGGGAATGGGCACGGTGTTCGTCGTTACAATCTCGTAAATCTCGGGCGTGGCCAGCAGTCGCGGGATGGCGGGGCCGGAAAACACCCCATGCGTGCAGCACAGGCTCACCTCGCGCACGTCCATCTCCCGCAGCCGCGCCACTGCCTCTACCACCGACCCCGCCGTCGCCACCTCGTCGTCAAACAGGATAGCCCGCTTGCCCCGCACGTCGCCGATGATGGTCTCAATGTGCACGGTCTCGTCGGTCAGGCGCTTCTTGGTCCCTGCGGCCACGGCAACTCCCAGGTTCCGCGCGAAGGCGAAGGCCCGCTTCGCGTGTCCCATGTCGGGCGCCACCACCACGGTGTCGGATAAATCCCGCTTGCGGTAGTAGGTGGCCAGCACGGGGTGCGCCGTCAGGTGATCCACAGGCATCTGGAAGAACCCGTGCACCTGCGGCGAGTGCAGCGTCATCGTGAGGACACGATTCGCCCCTGCCGTGTGGATGAGGTCGGCGATGAGTTTGGCCGCGATGGAGATGCGCGGCTCATCTTTCTTGTCCGAGCGGCTGTACGAGTAGTAGGGGAGCACCGCCGTAACGCGCCCCGCCGAGGCGCTTCGGGCCGCGTCCAGCAGCAGGAGCAACTCCACCAGGTTGTCGCTCACCGGATACGTGAGGGGCTGGATGATGAACACATCCTTCTCGCGCACGCTGTCCTGCAACTGCACGTAGAGGTTGTCGTTGCTGAACTTGCGGGTAACCGACGGCGACAGCGGTATGCCCAGGTGTTCGCAGATTTCCAGCGCCAACGCCCGATGCGCCTGGCCGCTGAAGACGCAGATTTCCTTGCGATCATCTTTGATGTCATCTTGAATGCGTGGCATGGTTACGAAAACTCTCCTGAATCCTGACGTTGGGCCGTTTCAGCCCAGTATTCTTGTTCTGTGAGGAACGACCCGCCCGAGATTTCGCGTCGCAGCGGATTGCGCCGCCAGTCAAAGGTCAGGCGCACCTCCACAGGCGCGTGGCATCGCCCGCTCCCGATGAGGACCTTGCGCGTGGTGTACACCGTATCCTCGCGCCTTTCGCCGAACTCGGCGCTCAACTCGTTGCGCAGGTCCACGCGCGCCTTCAGCGGCTCGCCGCACTTGTCGCACCGCGCGTACACCCAGTAGATCATCGGGTCGGCCACGCCCTTGCCGCCCGTCAAGATGTTCAGCACCCGCTCCCAAAAGCCCATCTCCGCACCCCTGCCGGAACCCCGGCTACCCTGTGAAGTATGGAACAATATACCCGAAAAGGCAAATGAAGTCCAGCGCCACGAACAGCACGTAGGCGGCCACGTGCCATATCCAGGCCCGCGCGGGGCCAAGCCGCCACACCGCGATATACCCCAGCGCCGACAGGCCCAACAGCAGCGACAGCGTCTTGAACGCGCGCCCCGTGAACACGACCATCGCCAGGCTGGCGGCGATGCCCAACGCGCTCAGGAGGGCCAGAAGGCGCGCCCGCGTGGGGCGAAACGTCTCTCGCAGGCCCAGCGCCATCCCCAGGGCGATGGCGGGCATGGCGGGAAACAGGTAGCGCCCCTGGTGCTGCACGAACTGCGCGTTGTACCACAGGTAGGCCGCGCCCGTGAGTCCCAACCACAGCCCCAGGAACCCCAGCGCCTTCCACTGGAACCCCGACAGCATCCCGCGATTGGCCGCCGCCCGCAGCAGGAACAGGCACAGCCCCGCGAGCGCCAGTAACGACACCACCGCCAGCGCCTGGTAGATGCGCTGATCCACCAGGACGCCCATCCAGCCGAACTGCGCCCAGAAACTGCGGAACGTCGTTACGGCGAATTCGCGCGCCAGGCCGCCCCAGCCCAGTCGGCCCAGCCAGTCCGCCGTGGTCGGTTGCCCCAGCACGATAGCACCGTGCCGCTCCAGCCCCAGGATGTCCAGCCCCCCGTACACCGCGGCGTTGCGGATGTACCACGGCAGGTTCAGCGCCAGCGCCGGGCCGAAGACGGCCAGCGCGCGCGCCCCCGCCACGCGCCTTTGCCGCCGCGGGGCCAGCGCCACCGCCGCAAGCGCCAGCGGGATCGCCACATACGCGGACGACTTGGTTAGCATCGCCAGGCCCATGACCACGCCCGCCCGCGCCCATGCCCACAACGAGGCGGCTCTGCCCCCGCGCCATGCCCCAAGCAGCAGGAGCACCGTCCAGAGCAGCAGGAGATTGGCCAGGCCGTCGTTGTTCACCGCCGCCGTCATGGCCACATGCATCGGGACGGTCGCGGCCAGGCCCGTCGCCAGCAGCGCCAGCAGCCCATCCTCCGGGAAAATGAGCCGCGCCAGCCGATAGCAGAGCGCAAGCGAGGCCGCGCCGAACACCACCGACAGGAGCCGCAACGCCAGCACCTGCGCCCCCAGGGGCCACCCACAATCGCTCGGCGCGCCCAGGGCCGCGATCACGCCCTGCACCTGCGCGGACAGGGGGGCGCTTCCCGCCAGGCCGTACACAGGCGCAGCGATGAGGTAGTACAGCGGCGGCTGGTGAAACTCGTAGCGGATGGGGTCTATGGGCATGTCCGGCGGGAAGCGCCGCGCCTTGATGTCCTCCAGGTAGGCGTGCGGATAGTCGCCCATCTGGAGCACCGGCGGTTGGCCCTCATCCCAAATGTGGCGGATGTAGTTGAAGTGGGCGGGTTCGTCCGGATTCTGCCACAGGGGAGTGCGCAGGGCGTACAGGCCCGCCGTCAGCACGTAAACCGTCAGGATGACGGCGAGCCCCAGGCTTCGGACATCCCCCCTGGGTGAGTTCAACGCCAACCCTCCCGACTCCGACGCTAGGCCCCACCGGACATGCGCGCCAGTTCCTGCTCCACGATGGAGTCGTCCAGTTTGCTGAATAGCGGCTTGGGCGGCGGCAACTTCTGCCCGGGCGGCAGGCGGCTCGGCTCCCACCGCGCCGCCAGCGCGCTCCCGTCGTAGCGCAGCACCAGGTGCGAGCGCGTCGCCTCTTGCACCACCTCGGTGTACTGCCTGCCGAAGATGTCGGTCTCGTAGCCCAGGAGTTTGTGTAGCCGCTGGGACGAAAACGGCAAGAAGGGCGCCAGCAGCACCTTCAGGTCGTTGATCACGCACAGGCAGGTGTAAATCGTCGTGGCGGCGGCGCGGCGGTCCTCCTTGATCTGGAACCACGGCGCTTTGGCGTCCAGGTAGCGGTTGGCCTCGTGGGCCACGGCCATGATCTCCGTGATGGCGGCCTTGAACTTACACCCCTCCAGCAGGTCGCCCGCCGTCTGGAACGCGCCATCGGCCCGCGCCAGGATTGCGGCGTCGGCCTCGCCCAGTTCGCCCGGCTCGGGCACGCGGCCCTCAAAGTTCCGCTGGGCGAAGGACAGAGTGCGGTGCACCAGGTTGCCGTAGGTGGCCACCAACTCGTCGTTGGTTCGGCGCACGTATTCGCCCCACGAGAAGTTCGTGTCCCGCGTCTCCGGCATGTTGATGGACAGGATGTAGCGCAGCGTGTCGGGGTCGTAGCGCGACAGGAAATCCAGCACCTCTATGACCCACCGTCGGCTCTTGCTGAGTGTCTTCTCCTCCAGCGTCAGGTACTCGTTGGCGGGCACGTCGTAAGGCAGGTTCAGGTTGCCGTAGCCGATGAGCATCCCAGGCCAGATGACGGTGTGGAAGGGGATGTTGTCCTTGCCGATGAAGTAGTAACTGCGCGTGCCCGTGTCCTGCCACCAATCGCGCCAGCGTTCCGGCTCGCCGATGAGTTTGGCCCACTCTTTCGTGGCGGCCAAGTAGCCGATGACGGCATCAAACCAGACGTAGATGCGCTTGTCCTCAAACCCCTCCACGGGCACGGGTATCCCCCATGGGATGTCGCGGGTGATGGGCCGCCCCCGCAGTTCGGGGTCGTTCAGCATGTTCAGGGTGAACTGGAGCACGTTGGGCCGCCAATGCTCCTTGCCGTCCTGGAGCCATTCCAGCAGCCGCGGGCGCAGTTTGGGCAGATCCAGGAAGAAATGCTCGGTCTGCCGAATGCGGGGTCGGTGGCCGCAGAAGCGGCAGCGCGGCTCCAGGAGTTCAATGGCGTCCAGCGTGCGCCCGCACTTGTCGCACTGATCGCCACGGGCGCTGGGGTTGCCGCAATGCGGGCACGTCCCCTCCACGTAGCGGTCGGGCAGGTACTTCTTGCAGTGATCGCAGTACAGCGCGTCCATCACGTCGCGGTAGATATATCCGTTGCGCAGGAGCGTCAGGAACACGTCCTGGGTAACCGCCCAATGGTTTTCGGTGTCGGTCTCCGTGTACAGGTCAAACGAGACCCCCAGTTTCAGGTAGGCCTCAATGTCGCGCGGATGGTAGCGATCCACCACCTCACGCGGGGTGATGCCTTCCTCCTCGGCGCGCACCGTGATGGGCGTGCCGTGGGTGTCGCTGCCGGATACCATCAGCACCTCGCGCCCCCGCAACCGCTGGTAGCGCGCGAAGATGTCGCAAGGGATATACGCGCCGGCCAGATGCCCCAAATGCAAGTCCCCGTTGACATACGGCCAGGCCACGCAGATGTGAATTCGCTCGGTCATTGCTCGTCTTCTCCTCCCCTACACAGACGTTTCTACCGGACAATATGCCGACTGGCGGCCTTCTTTCGGTCAATCGCGCGCGTCGGGGGGTGGCCCCCCCATCTGCCCCTTGGCCGCCACCGGCCGGCGATACCGCCCGCGCCAGTCGTTCAGCCGAATGCGCACCACATCCTGGAACATGCGGATGGATTCCCGCAGGGGGTGCACCTTGCTGCTCTCGCCGTAGTGCCACTCCACGGGCACGTCCCTGACCTTGTAGCCGTACTTGACGGCGAGATACAGCACCTCCACGTCAAAGCCGGTCAGCGCGCTGCCCTTCGCGGGCTTGGCATCCTCGCCGTACAGGCGCAGGCGGCGGAACAGGTCATGCGCGGCCTCGCGGGTGAACAGTTTGAAGCCGCACTGCGTGTCCTGGAACTGCCGCAGGGCGATGAGCCGCACGACGAAATTGAAGACGCGCCCCATGAAGTGGCGGTACCTTGGCTCGCCGACGCGCCGTGCTCCCAGCCCCTCGCGCGAGCCGATGACGACATCGTACCCCGCGTCCATGGCCGCGAACAGTTTCGGCAATTCTTCCAGCGGTGTGGGCAGGTCGGCGTCGGTGAACAGCACCCGCTTGCCCGTGGCCGCCAGCATCCCCGTGCGCACGGTGTAGGCCTTGCCGCGGTGGTCGTTCTCAATCAGCCGCAGGCGCGGGTGTCGGCCCATGAACTGCCGCACCGCCGCCGCCGTGCCGTCGGTGCTCCCGTCGTCCACGACGATGATCTCCGTCTCGTAGGGTTGGGCCTGCGCGAACGCCAGCACCTTCTCCAGATTTGACGGGAGCCGCTTCTCCTCATTGTAAGCGGGGATCACGATGGTCAAATAGGCTTCCTGAGAACTCATGCCGTCTCCTGTTTGCGCACGGGCGTGAGCACCGCCTCCAAATCCTGGAGCGAGACCTTGCGCATGCGCTGCACCTGGCGTCGTTTGCGCAGTGCCAGCGGGATGCGCGCGATGCCCGCGAGGATGCCCCGCAGGCGCGCCCGCGCCGCCTCGCCGCGCCAGGCCCGCAGCGCCTCTCGCGCCACCCGCCACTGCGCTCGGATAATATCTTTCCAGTGCTTCTTCAGCAAATCGGCGGGGTAGTCCTTTGCGATGACGTAGATGGTGTTGCGGCCCGTGTAGAAACTGGCGATCTTCCCGCCGCCCGTCGCGCTCAGCCGATGGTAGATGACCGCCCTGGGCGCGAAGACGCACCGATGCCCCGCCAACTGCGCCCGCCAGGCCATGTCCACATCCTCGCAGTACATGAACAAGTCCTCATCAAACAGCCCGATTTCGTCAAGCAGCGAGCGACGGTACGCCGCCGCGCCGCCGCACGGGCCGAACACCCAGATATCGTCATCGTACTGGCCTGAATCTTCCTCCCACACGCCGCGATTGCCGGGGATGCCGTCGGTGCGGTAGAAGTCGCCCGCCGAATGAATCACGTTGCGTCGGTCAAACAGGCGCATCTTGGTGGCGGCCATGCCGGCTTCGGGGTGAGCATCCAGCGCCGCGACCAGTTCCCGCAGCCAGTTCGGGTCGGCCTCGGTGTCGTTGTTGAACAGCACGATGATCTCGCCGCGCGCCTCGCGGATGCCCGCGTTCACCCCTCCGGTCAGGCCGCGGTTCTCGTCCAGCCGAATCAGCCGCACCTCCGGATACTCGCGCTGCATCAATTCCACCGACTCGTCCGTGGAGGCGTTGTCCACGACGATGGTCTCAAAATCGGTGTAGGTCTGCCGGCGCAGGCTGTCCAGGCACGTTACCAGGTAGCGCGCCCCGTTCCAGTTTGGGATGATGACCGATACCCTCGGATCGGACAAGTGCTCCCTCACCAGGCGATTTCACCGCGGAGACGCCGCGAGAACAGAGCCTTTGCTCGCCTTTCTCTGCGCGCTCCGCGCCTAGTAGGTCGGGTTTCCATACCCGACCGTCGGGTTTCCACACCCGACGCGGCCCAAGCGCCGGCGGCTATGGATAGCCGCCCTACGTGCTCGTAGGTCGGGTTCCCATACCCGACCATCGGGTTTGCATACCCGACGCGGCCCAACCGCCGGCGGCTATGGATAGCCGCCCTACGCGCTCGCTATCCCGTGAAATAGTCCGCGAGCGCCTGCTCCCACGGGCGCAGCGTGATGCCCAGCGCCGCCCCGCAGAAGTTGCGCAGCGGGGCGTAGCACGGCGGGTTGGAGGCCCGTTTCCATTCCGACGCATGGATGGGCTTCACCGGCACGTGGCCGCGCCCCGCCAACTCCAGAATGCGCACCGCCCACTCGTAGCGCGAGCAGACGCCCTCGTTCACGAAATGATACACCCCGTAGTGGTGCGTGCGAATGAGTTTCACGATGGCCTCCGCCAGGTCCGGCGCGTAGGTGGGCGAGCCGAACTCGTCGCTCACCACGTTCAGCGCCCCGCGCTCGTCCGCCGCCCGGATGATCTTCGCGACGAAGTTGTTGCCGCCCCGCGCGTACAGCCACGCCGTGCGCACGATGTAGTAGCGGTGCAGGAACCGCTGGACGCACTGCTCGCCCGCCCATTTCGTCCGCCCGTAGGTGTTGATGGGGTTGGGCGCGTCAAACTCCAGATAGGGGGCATCCTTCGTCCCGTCAAACACTTCGTTGGTGCTGATGTATACCATCTCCGCGCCGCATTCCAGGCACGCCAGCGCCACATTGTGCGTGCCCAGGGCGTTCACGCGGTAGGCGGTATCGGGGTCGGTCTCGCAGGCGTCCACGTTGGTAAAGGCCCCCGCATGAATCACCACATCCGGCGCGAACTCCACGATGGCCCGACGGATCGAGGCCGCATCGGTGATGTCGTAGTCGGGCAGGTCTGCACCGCACAGAATCTCGCCCTCAAGGAGCGGCACCAGACTGCGCCCCAGTTGTCCGTTACACCCTGTGATGAAAACCCGCATCAAAACCTGTCTCCACAACGCGCATGGAATTATGCCTTACGGCGCTGGGTCAGCCATAGGCGCACCTTCGGCCCCGCCTTCCAGATGAGGCGAGGCAGCGCGCCGTTCAGCACCAGCGTAATCACCGGCAGCACCAGGCCGATGGCCGCCACAAGTACCCATTGGATCATGGCCACAAACTGCAAGAACCCCACGGCGAAATCGGGCAGATGCCACGTGATGGTGAACCCGTTGTACAGATACGCCACCGCCAACTGGATGCCGATGAGATACAGCGTCAGGAACACAAACCCGTAAGTGGCGCTCGCAATGTTCAGCCAGGACCGCTCCTTTTCCACCCACAGGCGCGCCGCAACGATGAGTGCGCCGACGCCAAGCCCCAGAGCCGTGCCCTTGAGCGTGTCCATCAGGAAAGGATCCAGGCCGGTGATCGTGCTGAGCGAATACACGTTCCCCGAACGGATGAAGTTGGCGTGATAGACCGCCAGCGCCACCAGCGCCGCAAACGCCAGGAAGACAACCCGCACGCTCCGCTTGCGGTACACCAGGTACAGCGGCAGGATTACGGCGAGGACCGCGAAGACACGCCGGTAGGCACGCTCGGCCAGCAGGCGGCGCTCGGTGGCGATCTCCATCTCCGAGTCCACCTGGTCAATGGCATAGAGCGCCAGTTGGGCCGCGCTTTCGTAGTTACGCACCTCAATGGAACTTTGGGCCACAGCCGCATCGCCCGGAGCCACGTCGCTCAGCGCCCCTTGCTCGATGCTGTCCAGGTACAGGTTACCCAGGGCGATGCGCTGGTGGGCCATGGAGACCAGTTTCTCGGTCTTTTGCTCCACGGTAAGGTCCAGGGCGTCCAGCAGGATATGCCCCTGGCTGGCCGAGGGCGGAGCCGCGCCGAGCAGCGCCGCAATGGTCGGCGCCACGTCGGTCTGCTCTATGTCCCCCAGGTCGCCCGGCACGATGCCCTTGCCCACCATCACAAAAGGCTCCTTGAGCACGACAGCATCGTGCCCTCCGTGGCCGCCCCGCTTGATGTGCCCGTGGTCCGAGACGACGACGAGCACGCTTTCCTCAAGGTCCAGAGCCGCCGCAATCTGCTGGATCATCCCGTCCACCGCGTAGGCCGCTTGGCGGTACTCGGCGCTCTCGCCGCCGTACAGGTGGCCCGTGTGGTCTACCTGATCCAGGTGCACCAGCAGCAGGTTGGGGCGAACGGTTGTCAGGAACTCCAGCGCCTTGGCCAGGACGGCGCGGTCGGCGGCGTCATCCTCACCCTCCACGTAGAAGCCGTCTTGCAGCAGGTCTTGGGGAACCAACTTCTCCCACCAGATGAAGCCGGTGATGGCGCTGGTCATGCCGGCGCGGCGCACGGCCGCGAAGAGGTGGTCTACCCCGATGGGCTTCATGTCCTCGTATTCCGCGTTGAGGGGCGGGGAGCCGTTGATGTCGGGCCACGCGCCGGTAACCAGCGTTGTCCACGAGGGCTGCGAATACGAGGGCGGCTTGCTGTGCATCACCGCGTAAGTGCCCTTCTGTCGCAGGCCGTTCAGGAAGGGCATCTCCAGCGATGTGTCGTAACGCAGGCCGTCCACGATGACGTACACCACTTGTTGCACCACGGGGCTTGTGGACGCCGCTTCCGGAAGCGCGCCTTTGAGCGGCGAGCGGAATCCCTCAAACGAACCCTGGAAGCGCATCATCACGAAATAGCCCAGGAGCACCAGGAGCGGCAACAGAACCATGCTCAGGATGACTCCACCTCGTCGTCGCATTCCTAACCTCCGTGGGGCTTTTGGGTATTATACCTGTTTTCCGCTTTCAGCGCACCTTCTCCAGTTTCGCGAGGCGCGCCAGAAGTTCCTTGACACCACTAGATGGAAAGGCCACGGTAACCTGCTCGTCGTCGGAGACGATCCGGGATTCAATCACAGTCCCCACGCCGAACTTGGGGTGCACGACCTTGTCGCCCGGGGCGAAGGTCGGCGCGGACGGCGGCGCAGGGCGCTGGTCGTGGCGCGGGGCCTGGGTAACAGTGCGGAAGCGCACGCTGGATGCCGACACGGCAGGGCGCGTGGGCCACGTCCTGCGCTCGCCACCCGTCAGGTGGCGCGGAATATCGCGAAGGAAGCGCGACTTCTGCGAGGGCGCGCTCCGCCCGTACGACGCGCGGCGAAACGCATGCATCAGATACAGGTGGTCTTTGGCCCGCGTCATGCCCACGTAGAACAGCCGCCGCTCCTCCTCCAACTCCTCAGGCGACCCCGAAGAGCGCGAATGCGGCAGGATGCCCTCTTCCAGGCCGATGATGAACACCACCGGAAACTCCAGCCCTTTGGCCATGTGGAGCGTGAGCAGCACGGGCACATCGGGCTGCTCGCCCAGTTCGTCCACGTCGGCCACCAGCGACACCTCCTGCAGGAACACGCCCAGCGAGTTCTCCATGCCGGCGTACTGGCTGGCGACGTTCAGCAGTTCCATCACGTTGTCCCAGCGGTCGCGCCCCTCCTCTGTACCGTCGTTGAGATAGGCCTGGTAGTCAGTTCGCTCCAGCACAAGTTGAAGGATGGATGCGACATCCAGCGCCTTGCTCTCTTCCACCAGGCTCTCCCACAGGGCCTGGAAAGCCAGGAGCGGCTTCACGGCGCGCGCCGACAGGGGATGCGCCATCGGTTCGTCCCCCTGTTCCGCCTGGCGCAGGCGGTGGAGCGCCTCCCAGACCGAGATGCCCTGCTCGCCCGCCCAGGCGAACAGCGCCTCCACTGTCTGCGCCCCCAGCCCCCGAGGTGGCACATTGATCACGCGGCCCAGGCTCGCCGAGTCCGCCGGGTTGTACACGATACGCAGATAGGCCAGCGCGTCCTTGATCTCGCGCCTCTGGTAGAATCGCGTCGCCCCCACCAGTTTGTAGCGCATCCCCGCCCGCACGAATGCCTCTTCCACCGCGCGGGATTGGGCATTCGTGCGGTACATCACCGCGCAGTCGCCGGGCCGGAAGCCCTCTTCCCCCACCAGCCGCTGAATCTCCCGCACCACGTACTGGCCTTCTTCCTGCTCGTCGTAAACCTCGTGCACGACGAGCGGCGTCCCCCTGCCCCGATCCGTAACCAGACGCTTGGGCGTGCGGCGGAGGTTTTGGGAAATCACGGCGTTGGCGGCATCCAGAATCGTCTGCGTGGAGCGGTAGTTCCGTTCCAGGAGGATGGTGGGGGCTTCGGGGAAGTCCTCGCGGAACCGCTGGATGTTGCGAAAGTCGGCGCCCCGCCACGAGTAGATGGACTGATCCTCGTCGGCGACCACGAACAGATTGCGGTGCTGTGCCGCCAGTTGCTTCAGCAGCACGTACTGCGCCGCGTTGGTGTCCTGGAACTCGTCCACCAGGACATACCGGTACCAGCGACGGTACCGCTCCAGAACGTCCGGAAACTGCTGCCACAGGGCCACCGTGTTCGTCAGCAGGTCGTCAAAATCCATGGCGTTGCTTTCCTTGAGGGCCTGCTGGTAGCGCCGATAGATGCGCGCGATCATCTCTTCCCTGTAGGAATTGGACACGAACTCATCCGGGCCGATGAGGTCGTTCTTGGCCTTGGAGATGACAGACAGGACGGCGCCGGGGCGATACACCTTGTCGTCCAGGTTCATCTCCTTGAGGATGCGCTTGACGACCGCCTGCTGGTCGTCCTCGTCGTAGATGGTGTAGGAAGGGGCGAAGCCGAGGAGCGCGCCTTCCCGCCGCAGGATGCGGGCGCAGGTGGCATGGAACGTGCCGATGGTGAGCGCCTCGCACTCGGCGCCGAGAAGGTGCGACAGGCGCGCCTTCATCTCGCGCGCGGCCTTGTTCGTGAACGTAACGGCCAGGATGTTCCCGGCCCGCACGCCGATTTCGCGCACCAGGTACGCCACCCGATGGGTGAGGACGCGGGTCTTGCCGCTGCCCGGCCCTGCCAGCACCAGCGCCGGCCCCTCGGCGCAAGTTACCGCTTGCCTCTGTTGTGGGTTCAAGCCTTCCAGTACGTCCATGCCCTCTCCGTGGTGTGCACAGTGCTCCCATTGTAGCACCCAGGCCGAGATTTTCCAAAGCACCGCTCTTGGGGCAGAAAAACATCCGCGCGAGGGAGTATCCCACACAGAGGCACCAAGGGCACAGAGGGTTTCTCCGTGCCTTTACCCCTTTGTGTCTTTGTGCCCTTGTGTGCGAAGAGCGTCGCGGCGGTTGGCGAGGAATCGCATCACGTAGCCCCGCTCGTCGGCGGTGGGGAAGCGCGCCAGCCACAGCAGGGCCGGGAACGCCGCGAGCAGCGCCAGCCGCGCCGCCGCCCGCAACCCCAGCGGCGCCGGCCCCAGCACCACCGCCGACGCCGCCCAGGTCGCCGCGCCCATCGCCACCATCAGGGCCACCCGCCGCCCCTCCCACGGGATGGGATACACGCGCTGGCCCGCCACGAACGTGATCACGGCCAGCAGGGCGTAGGCGGCGACCTTGCTCCACGCGGCGGCATCTATCCCCCAACGCGGGATGAGCGCCACGTTCAGCGCGATGTTGAGCGCAGCCGCCGAGCCGATTTCGTCTTCAGGT
>JACIWU010000078.1 GCA_014360805.1 Chloroflexota bacterium | reverse complement strand
TAACACGAATCCACGCGAATGGAAGGCGCAGGTGCGACGCACTTCCCAAAGTGCGTCGCACCTGGGGAATGGCAACCGCGAATCGCGCAACACGCCTTGAACCGAGTCGCCGCGCAACCCGAATTGACAATCCCGCCCGCTTCGCATATACTACGCCTGCGATGGGGCTGTAGCTCAGCTGGGAGAGCGCATCAATCGCACTGATGAGGCCAGGGGTTCGAATCCCCTCAGCTCCACCAACCGCATACTTCAAAGGCGCTGAACAGGAGTAGTAGGCCATCCCTGCAGAGAGGCGGGCATCGGGTGCAAGCCCGCCACCGCGCCGACAGGGAGCGCGTGGGCCGAACTCGCCTGGGAGCCGCGGCGGCGAAACCCAGTAGTCGCCGACGACTGGCGGACGTTACCCGCCGTAGAGTGGGCCAGGAGCGCACGGGGCTGTAGCTCAGTGGGAGAGCACTTGTCTGGCAGACAAGGGGTCAGGGGTTCAAGTCCCCTCAGCTCCACCTTCACCGTGTCCTTGCACCCCTGGCCAAGCAGGGTGGTACCGCGGAACAACTCCTCCGTCCCTGGGCGGGGGAGTTGTTGTTTATCCGGCAAGGGCGCAGGTTTCGCGCAGATTCGGCAACAGGAGAGCAGCGATGGCAGACAAGTACATCCCGCAAGCGATTGAACCCAAATGGCAGGCGCGGTGGGAACAGGACCACCTGTACCGGTCCACGGTGGACCCCACGCGCCCGAAACACTACGCCCTGACGATGCTCCCCTATCCGTCGGGCGACCTGCACATCGGCCACTGGTACGCCATGGCGCCGTCGGACGCCCACGCGCGCTACATGCGCATGCGCGGGTACAATGTCCTGTTCCCCATGGGGTTTGACGCCTTCGGCCTGCCCGCCGAAAACGCCGCCATCAAGCACGGCATCCACCCGTTCAAGTGGACCATGGCGAACATAGAGAAGATGCGCCGCCAACTGAAGAGCATGGGCGCCATGTTTGACTGGGAGCGCGAGGCCATCTCGTGCCTCCCTGGCTACTACAAGTGGACGCAGTGGTTCTTCCTGAAGTTCTACGAGCGAGGCATGGCGTATCGCGCCTTCGCGCCGGTGGACTTCTGCCCCACGTGCAATACGACGCTGGCCCGCGAGCAGGTGTGGGGCGAGGACCGCCACTGCGAGCGGTGCGGCACGCCCGTCATCCGCAAGGAACTGAATCAGTGGTTCTTCCGCACTACGGCCTATGCCGACGAACTGCTGGACTTCTCCAAGATTGACTGGCCCGAACGGGTGCGGGTGATGCAGACCAACTGGATCGGGCGGAGCGAGGGCGCCGAGGTAACCTTCCGCAGCGAGCAGGGCGACCCGATTGTGGTGTTCACGACACGCCCCGACACGCTGTGGGGGGCCACGTTCATGGTGCTGGCCCCCGAGCACCCGCTGGTGGCCAAGTTGACGCCGCCGGAGTTCCGCCCCGCCGTGGACGCCTACGTGGCCGAGGCCAGCCGCCAGACCGAGGTGGCGCGCCTGTCCACGGAAAAGGAGAAGACCGGCGTGTTCATCGGCGCCTACGCAGTGAATCCGGTCAACGGCGCGCGCATCCCCATCTGGATCGCCGACTACGTGATGATGACCTATGGCACGGGGGCCATCATGGGGGTGCCTTCGCACGACGAGCGCGACTTCCAGTTCGCGCTGAAGTTCGGCCTGCCCATCATTCCGGTCATTGACCGCACCGATGGCAAGGCCAAGTCGCGGGTGCGGCGCGACGCCGTGGGCGAGGGGTTCGCTGATGCGCTGGCCGCCGCGGGCATCGCCTACGAGGAGGCGGCCGACTCGTGGCGCGTAGCCCTGCAGGGCGCGGCGCAGGCAGAGGCGTACATCGCCCTGGCGCGGCGCTACGTGCGCCCTGGCGCGTGGGTGGAAGTCGTCGGCGCGCAATGGGCCTTCGTCTTCGCCGACGGCGTGCGCGAGTTGGACTCGGTGGAGGCCGACCGCGAGATTCTGGCCCGCTGCCAGGCGTTGGATTCCACATCCGCCGCGGCGCGCACCGTTATGGAGATGTTGTGGCAGGAGGAGTTCTACCGCGACATCCTGTTCCACGCCGAGTACGGGACGATGATCAACTCCGGGCCGTTCACCGGCACGCCAGGGGACGAAGCCATCCAGAAAGTTACCGCCTGGCTTGAGGAGCAAGGCATCGGCAAGTACGCCGTCAAGTACAAACTGCGCGACTGGCTCATCAGCCGCCAGCGGTACTGGGGCGCGCCCATCCCCATCATCTACTGCCCGAAGTGCGGGACGGTGCCGGTGCCCTACGAGGACCTGCCGGTGCTCCTGCCAGAGGATGCCGAGTTTCTGCCCACCGGCGAAAGCCCGCTGAAGTACCACGCCGGCTTCCGCTACACCACGTGCCCCAAGTGCGGCGGCCCCGCCGAGCGCGAGACCGACACCATGGATACGTTCCTGTGCTCGTCGTGGTACCAGTACGCCTACCTCAGCCCGTACTACGAGGGCGACCAGCCGTTTGACCCCAGGGAGGGCGAATATTGGCTGCCGGTGGACCTGTACACGGGCGGGATTGAGCACGCGACCATGCACCTCATCTACACGCGCTTCTTCACAAAGGTCATGCGCGACATGGGGCTAGTGAACTTTGACGAGCCCATGTTGCGCCTGCGCAACCAGGGTATGATCCTGGGCGAGGATCGCGAGAAGATGTCCAAAAGCCGCGGCAATGTGGTGTCGCCCGACGAGCAGGTGGCGAAATACGGGGCCGACACGGTCCGCGCCTACCTGATGTTCGGATACCGCTGGGAACAGGGCGGCCCATGGGATAGCCAGGGGATTGAGGGCGTGTCGCGCTTCTTGTACCGCGTGTGGGACTGCGTGCTGACGCCGCCGGCCCGCGCCGCCACGGGACAGCCGACGGAGTCCGACATGCGCGCCCTGCGTCGCAAGACGCACCAGACCATCCGCCGCGCCACGGAAGACATGGAGGCGCTGGCCTTCAACACCTACGTCGCGAACCTGATGGAGTTCCTGAACGCGCTGGTCAAGGCGAAGGAGACGCCGCTGTACGGATCCGAGGCGTGGAACGAGGCGATTCGCACCATGGTGCTGCTGCTGGCGCCCGCGTGCCCGCACATCGCCGAGGAACTGTGGGAGCGCATCGGCCAGCCCTACAGCGTGCACCAGCAACCGTGGCCCGAATGGGATGCGGAGATCGCCCGCGAGGAGATGATCACCCTGGCGGTGCAGGTCAACGGCAAGGTGCGCGACCGCATCACCGTGTCGGCGGACGCGACGGAAGAGGACGTGCGCCAGGCCGCCCTCGCCGCCGAGGGCGTGCAGCGCCACACCGCCGGCAAGCAAATCCTGAAGGTCATCTACGCGCCCGGGCGGCTGGTCAGCATCGTGGCAAAATAGGGCGATACCTCACACAAAGGCGCAAAGACACGAGGGTTTTTCTTCGTGCCTTGGTGTCTTTGTGCGGCCGAACCATGAGGCGGGACAATCCGATGGGTTTGCTTCCAGCGCCAACGCGGGTATAATGGGGCCAGGCTTTTGCGCGTGGAGAGGGGCCATGACTCCGGTGCGCATGTTCGTGAAGATTTACGGTGATGTGCAGGGCGTGGGATTCCGGGCGTTCGCCAGGGATCGGGCGCAGCGCCTGGGCGTGCGGGGCTATGTGCGCAACGCCTGGGACGGGACGGTGGAGGTGCTGGCCGAAGGCGACCGCATGGCGCTGGAAACGTTCCTGGACATCCTGCGTGAAGGGCCAAGGAGCGCCCGCGTGAGCCATGTGGAAGTCCAATGGGGCGACGCCACCGGCGAATTCCGGGGATTCGGAGTGCGATTCTAGATGAGGAAAAACCCTGAACGGCTGGCCTGGTTCGTGCTCATCAGCGCGTTCCTGACGTTCCTGGCCCTGGTCATGGGCGTGCCCCTGGGCGTCAAGGCCTACGTGAACCGGGCGCTGGTGCCCCGCCTGGCCTCGCTGGAAGCCATCGTCCCCACCATCGTCGTGGAGTACCCGGGCTTCAACACCAGCCTTGCCGTTACCGGCCGCCGCGATGACATCGCTGAGGGCGCCCAGATTCAGACCGACCGCACCTCGCAAGGAATCCTCACGTTCTACGAGAACCCTGGGGAACAGGTCGTGCTGAGCACCGTGCAACTGTTCGCCAACACCCGCGTGGAGTTGGTGGAGGTGCGCTCGCCCCGATTCGCGTCCAGCAAGGCCTCGGATCGCATCGTGTTGGCGGTGAAGTCGGGGACGGCTCGGATTGCCGCTGCGCCGTCGGGCCGATTCCCCCTCCGCGTGGAGGTGCGCACGCCCCAGGGGGTCATCGTCTTCAGCGACGCCAGCATCCTGGTGGAGGTGGGAAACGAACAGACCGATGTCTCGGTGCGCTACGGCTCGGCGATGGTGCGCGGCGGCGGCGTGGACACCCAGGTGCAGGCCCGACAGCGCACGACGCTGCGGCTGGGCCAACCCCCGACACCGCCCGTGGCCGCCATCCGCGACTTGGTCGTCAACGGCGACTTCTCGCAGCCGCTGTCCGTCGGCTGGCAGGTCGACACCGAACGCCTTTCCGAGGACGTGCAGGCCGGGACGGTGGAAGTCGTCCAGGCGGGCGGACGCCAGGCGGCTCGGTTTGCCCGCATGGGCCGCGAGGGCGAGCACAACGCCGTCTTCCTCATCCAGAAGATTGACAAGGACGCCCGCGATTTCGTGTCGCTGAAACTGCGCATGGATGTGCGCATCCTTTACCAAAGCCTGTCGGGCGGCGGCCTCCAGAGCAGCGAATTCCCCGTCATGGTGCGCCTGGACTACGTGGACGTGTACGGCAACGCCCAGCATTGGGTGCGCGGGTTCTACTACCGCAACCCCGACAACCTGCCGATTCTGTACTACGGCATCCAGGTGCCCCATGACACGTGGTATCCCTTTGAGTCGGGCAACCTGATGGAGGAACTGGCCGACGCCAAACCCGCGTGGATCACGTCGCTGCGGGTGTACGCTTCGGGGTGGAACTACCAGAGCATGGTGACCGAGGTGGGCCTGGTGGCGGAGTAGTGGCGCGCCGCAAGGCTACATTCTCGCCAACTGCTCTCTGTACCGCGCGCGAATCTGGGCGAAAATCTCGCGGTAGCGGGCGCTCGCGTAGTCCGGATACGTCCACTCCCACGCCTGGAACCCGCCCCGGTGGTAGTGCAGCGTGATCTCGCCGTAGATGCCCTTGCTCAGGTAGATGCGGTGCCGGTGGTCCTTGGTGCTCGCCAGGACCAGTTTTCCCTCACTCACGTAGCCCGGGTCCACGTTCACGGTGCGCTTTCCGCCGACGGACATCTCGGCCTCCAGCGCATTGGTGGCCAGTTTGATGTCGGGCAGGTCCGCGGGATCCACAAGCCGCTCAAAGGCGACGATGCGCCGCACCAGCCCCACGCCGAATTCGGGCGTGTAGAAATCCGTGTGGTCAAAAGGCAGCAGTTCGGACCGAAAATCCACCGGCCCGAAGCGCGCCTCCAGCGCAGCCTGGGCGCGGTCAATCTGCGCGGGGTCGGCGCTGAAGATGCTGGCGATGAGTTTGACCGGTTTGGGCAGCTTCGCGGTGCCCATGGCGTCGCCTCCGCCGTGCGTTATGCTAGCCCCGCCGCCTTGCGGAAATCCTCATCGGCGGCGTCGGTGATCCCGCTGCGGGCCATCTCCTCCAGCAGCGGCCACGGGAGCGTAACGTGGTTGGCTCCGGCCAGCAGGACATCCACCACCTCTTGCGGCGACTTGAGGCTGGCGGCGAGGATGTCGCCTGGGTCTCCAACAGTCTCCAACAGCGCGGCGATCTCGGCCACCACCCGCACGCCGTCGCCGCCGCTTCGCGCGATGCGGTTCACGTAAGGAATCACGTAGTCGGCGCCCGCCTCCAGCGCCAGCAGCCCCTGGGCAGCGGTGCCGATGCCCGTAACGGCCCAACGGAATGCGTCGTATCGGGCCACGAGTTCCAGGTTGGGCAGCGACATCATGATCTTCAGGACGACCTGATCGGGCGCGACCTCCACGGCGCGGCGCGCCTCGTCCAGGAGTTGCTCGCGGGTGCGCCCGGTGAGTTGATGGAACACCTGCCAGTCGCCGATGCCCGCCAGGTCGCGGATGATTTGCAGCGCCGGCCTGCCGGCCCTGGCCACCAGCGCAGGGTTCGTGGTTACGCCGACGACGAATCCCAACTCCCAGGCCCGCCGTGCCTCGTCCACGATGGCCGAATCCAGGAACAGCGCCATGTTGCCTCCTCATGTTTTGTGTTCGGATAGCGCAAATCGCCTTCAGCCGCTCGCCTTTGGCGTAACCGACGGCATTCATGGGGCCGAATGCCGCCAAGGCCATCGGCTATGGGCTACAGGCGATACGCCCGCACCTGCTTGAGTTCACTCCCCACCATGCGGAAGGCGCGGCGTTCGGCTTCCCACAGGATGCGCTCCTCGTCCAGCGTCTGGAGTTCGCCGCCGCGCAGGAGCCAGCGCCCGTCCACCATGACATCGGTAACGTCGCCCGCGCGCGCCGCATGGAGCAGGTTGGCGACCAGGTTGTGCCGCGGGCGCAGGTGCGGGCGGTTGAAGTCCCACAGCACGATGTCGGCGGGGCGGCCCGGCGCGATGACGCCGCTGTCGGAGAAGCCCATGGCCCGCGCCCCCGCCTGCGTCGCCAGTCGCAGCGGCAGGTCCCCCGCCAGGACTTCGGGATCGCGGCGGTCGTGCTTTTGCGCCAGGGCCGCCAGCCGCGCCTCCTCCAGCATGTCCAGGTTGTTGTTGCTGGCGGTGCCGTCGGTGCCCAGCGCCACATTGACCCCTGCCGCCAGCAGGTCGGGGACGCGCGTCGTGCCCATGCCCAGTTTCATGTGGCAGTTGGGGCACTGCACCACAGTGGCCCGCTTCTCGGCCAGGGTCTCCAGGTCGCCCGGCCCCACATAGATGGCGTGGGCCACGATGGCGGGGCGGTCCAGGATGCCCAGGCGCGCCAGGTGGCCGATGGGCGTGGCGCCGTGGCGGGCCAGCGAAGCCTCTACCTGCGCCTGCGACTCGGCGGCGTGGATGTGGCAGCCGACGCCCAGTTCCGCCGCGGTCTCGGCGACCTGGGCCAGGAACTCGGGCGCGCAGACGTAGGGCGAATGGGGCCCCAAGACGGTGCGGATGCGGCCGTCGGCTGCGCCCTGCCAGCGCCGCACGAACTCTACGGTGCGGGCGAGCGTTGTGCCGCCGATTTCCTGAGCCGCGCCCAGCCCGAAGACGCACCACGCCAGCGTCGCCTTCAGGCCCGCCTCTTCCACCACCTCGGCGACGCGGTCCATCCAGAAGTAGTGGTCGGCGAAGCCCACCGTGCCCGAGCGGATCATCTCGGCGGCGGCCAGATACGCCCCCCAGCGGACGTCTTCCTCTTCCAGCGCCGACTCGGCCACCCATATCTTTTCGTTGAACCAGCGGTCCAGCGGCAGGTCCTCGGCCCAGCCGCGCACCAGGGTCATGGGGGCGTGCGTGTGCGCGTTGAAGAATCCGGGAACGGCCACTTTGCCGCGCCCGTCCACCACCTCGTCGGGGCGGAAGTCTGCGGGCACATCGCCCACCGCCACGATGCGGCTGCCGCTGACGGCGATGTCCGCGTCGGTGAGCACGGTCCCCCTGTCGTCCAGCGTGAGGATGTCCAAAGAACGGATGAGAATGTTGGGCATGGTGTCCTCCACAATGAGCCATTAGCCCTTGGCCGTTAGCCGTTAGCCAACAGCCAGGAGCCAGGGGCTATAGGCTATTGGCTAATGGCTGTTTCGTACACCCGATACGTCTTGATATGGGTAACGCCCAGCCGCTTGAGGGCGTTGTTCATCGGGACGTTGTCCTCCAGCACGTAGTCAATCTCCACACGCACGTTCTTGTGCGCCAGCGCCTGCCAGGTGCGGGCGTACAGCAGCGAGTCAATGCCCAGCCCGTGGTAGTCGGGGTGGACGCCCAGCGCGAAAAAGCGATATTGGCGCAGACGCGGCAAGCCCCACAGGAGTTTGATGAACCCGAACGGGAACAGTCGCCCGTTGAGGCCGCGCAGCAGAACGTTGACGTCGGGCAGGGTCATGGCGAACCCGATGGGACGGCCCTCCGCCTCGGCGATGAGCACCGCCTCGGGGTGGACGATCTGCTTCAGGTCGCGGGCCATCTGCTTGGCCTCGGCCTCGGTTACGGGATAGTACCCCCAATTGTCGGCAATGGAGATGTTGGACAGGTCCATGATAATCTGCGCGTCCTGGCGGTAGCGCTTCATGTTCAGCGGGCGGAGCGTTACGCCGTGTCGCTCGGCTACGGCATCCATCAGGCGTAGGTACCGCTCGGGGATGGTGTAGCCTCTGGACACGTCGGCCTCGTACACCAGCAGGTCTTTGGCCTTGCGCAAGCCGTAGGCTTCGGCGTGCGCGTTGTAGTACGGCGGGTTGTACGGGGCCATGATGGTGGGCGGGTGCTCGTAGCCGTGCACCACGAACCCCCATTCCTGCGAGGCGAAACTGATGGGGCCGCGCATGATCTCTATCCCGCGGGCGCGGAGCCAGTCGCGCGCCGTATCTAAGAGCAGGCGCGAAGCGGCCGCGTCGTCCACGCACTCGTAGGAACCGAAGAAGCCGATGTTCTTGCGCCAGTAGTCCACGGCGAGGTGATCTACGAACGCGGCCACGCGCCCGACAGTGCGCCCCGCGTCGCGGAGCAGGAACAGCGCGTAGTCGCAGTGGCGGAGCAGGGGGTTGGTCTCAGGCGCGAACAGGCGCAGTTGCTCGCTCCGCAGCGGCGGAATCCAGGTGGGGTCATGGCGATAGAGCGTGTAGGGAAGGAGGGCAAAATCGCGAACCTGGGCCTTTGTCGTGGCCGGGACGACTTGCATACGGTCCTCCTGCGTGGCGTACGCGCATTATAGCAAGGGCGAGGGGAAGTGTCCAACATGGCGTCGGGGGCCATCTCGCGCCAGCCCTCTGCTGGTGGGCGAGGGGACTGCGGGCGCCAGATTTCATCGCCGAGGACGCCGAGCACGCGGAGAACTACGGATTTGCCGCGCCCGCCGCCCTCTTGCGCTGATGGGGCATTTGGATCGCGAAGGACACGAAACGGCGCGAAAGCCACGAAAGGCACGGCCGCGGGGGGGGGTACCCCTCACATCCCCCTGGCCCCCCTTCTCTCCCCGCAGGCGGGGCGAGAAGGGGGCAGGCGTGCGCGGGGCGTTGTCCCCTCTCCTGCCGGGAGAGGGCAAGGGTGAGGGACGTTCGGATCGCGAAGGGTACGAAAGGGCGCGAAAGCCGCGAAAACGCAGCCGCGTATGTCGCGGGGCTAAAGCCCCTGCGCTCAAGGAGCGAAGCCCCTCCGGGGCTGAGGATAGCCCGCAGGGCTTCGTTCGTTTAGCCCGATGCTTCAGCGTCGGGCAGCAAGGAACCGCGAATCCACGGGAATGGACGCGAATCCGCCCCTGGCCCGCAGGGCTTGGCTCGTTCAGCCCGATGCTTCAGCGTCGGGCGGGACGCGGGCGCACCTCACCCCCGGCCTTCGGCCTCCCCTGACGAGGTGAGGTTGGCATGCGCGCGGGGGCCCAGACCCTTGAAGTCTATTTCCCATTCGTGCGCATTCGTGTTATTCGTGGATTGCCGTTACCTCATTCGCGTGGATTCGCGGTTCCAACAGCGGGGCAGGTATGGAAACCTGCCCTGGTTACCACCGAAGAGGGAACCCGCGTCCATCTTCGGGGGCGCTTTGCCGTGTCGGGGGCTAGGGATTATAATGCGAGCACTCCATTCCAGGGTGGCGGTATGACTGTGCGGCGGTTCCTGGAGCGCGGCCGAGAGCGGCTGCGGCACGCGGACAAGGCAGTGCTGGCGCTCCTGGCGATTCGGTTCGCCCTGGGCGTCGTGTACAGCGTGGTGGTGCCCCTGTGGGAGGCGCACGACGAGTGGGGGCACTATGCCGTCATGCGCTACATCGCCCAGGAGAGGCGCTTGCCCGCGCCGGGCCAGTCGCTGGGCGTGGAGTTTGATGAGTCGCAGCAGCCACCGCTGTACTACGTGTTAGGCGCATTGGCCATCGCCGCGGTGGACGCCCGCGACTGGACGCCGCCCGACGTGAACCCCTACGCGCGCACGGGCACCGGCGTCGGCGGGTTGAACATGGCCGTCCACACGCCGGAAGAAGCGTTCCCCTACCGGGGGTGGGTGCTGTCGGCTCATCTGGCGCGGCTGGTGTCGGTGCTGCTGGCCACCCTCACCGTCTGGCTGACCTACCGCATGGCCGCCGTTGTCTCTGCGGGGTGCCGCTGGCTGGCGCTCACGGCGGCTGCCATTGTCGCCTTCTGGCCGCAACTGCTGTTCGTGGGCAGCGTCATCACCAACGATGTGCTCGTGGTGTGCTGCGCCGCATGGGTATTGCTGGCGCTGGTGAAGACTCTGGATTCATGGCCGCCGCGCTATGCCCACATTGTGGAGTTGGCGCTGGCGCTCGGCGCGGCCATGCTGTCCAAATTGACGGCGTTGGGGCTGCTGGCGTTGTTCCCGCTTGTGATCCTCGCGCTGGGCATCAAAACCGTTCGCAGGCGGGAACGGCTAGGGCGATTCTGGGCGCTCACGGGGGGCATGGTCGCTCTGGCTCTGGGCCTCGGCGGGTGGTGGTACCTGCGAAACCTGGCGTCGGTAGGCTCGCCGGTGCTCCGCTACCAGCGGGTGCTCAAGTCGCTGGGCTTGATTTGGACCGATCCCGCGGATTTGGTTATACGCCTGAGGCCCGTGAGCCTGTGGGGCGCGCTGCGGTACGGATTCCTCACGTTCACCGCCTCGTTCGGGTGGGGGAACGTGCCCGCCGCGTGGTGGGTCTATGCGCTCTTCGCCGCGCTGCTCGGCGTCGGCGCGGTGGGGTGCATCGGGTGGCTGGTGCGGCGCGGGGAGCCGAAGGTGCGGCACGCGGGCTGGCTTGCACTGACCGTGGCCTGCGTCCTGGCCCCCCCAATCTACTTGCTCCTGTACAAGGGCACGGAACTCCTGCGCGGGCGCGTGGTGCTTGCCATTCTCCCGCCGCTGGCGGTTTTCGTCGCGGCGGGCATTGGGCACTGGCTCTCGCCTGTGTGGCGGGATCGCCTGCCCCGGCTGCTGGGCGGAGCGCTGGCGGTGGTCGCCGTGGCCGTGCCGTTCCTCTACATCGCCCCCGTGTACGCCCCGCCGCCGGTCATCCCCGCCGAGCAGGTGGTGAACCTGCCAAATCCCGTATATGTGCGCTTTGGCGATCAGATGGAACTGCTGGGATACGAGTACGGGAATCGGGGCCGCTACGCGCCGGGGGACGTGCTGGAGATTCGCGTGTACTGGCGCGGCCTCGTCCAGATGGAGCGCAACTACACGCTGCGCTGGGAGATTCTGGACGCGGAGGGCCACGCTCACGGGACGGCGGAACTGTACCCGGGCTGGGGGAACTACGCGACCTCTTTATGGAAGCCTGGCCAGGTGCTGCGGGATACGTACCGCATTCGGATAGGCGACGACATGCCGTCTCCGGGGATGGGCGTGGTTGCCCTCACGGTGCTAGATGCCGCAAGCGATGCGCCGCTAGCCGCCACGGATCCGCAAGGCCGGTTCCTGGGCCTTCAGTTCCGCCTGCGGCCGTTCAAGATGGCGGCGGGGATGACCATCGGGCCGACCGAGACCGGCGCCGAGTATGTCCTGGGCGAGAGGATCGCCTTGGTCGCACGGCAGGCCCAGGCGGACTCCGACGGGCACACCATTTCGCTGCACCTGACGTGGCAGGCGCTCGCGCCGATGGACAAGGACTACATCGCGTTCATCCACGTGGTGGACGCTGCGGGGACTACGGTCTGGCAGGTGGACCGCCAGCCACGGAACGGGGCATATCCGACGAGCCTCTGGGACGTTGGGGAAATCGTGGACGATGTGATCGCCATCCGCTTGCCCAATGGTGCCGCGTCGCGCACGTATCGGGTTCACCTGGGCGTGTACGATCCCGATACGCAGGAGCGGCTGCTGGCGTTTGACCCGTATGGCCGAAGGCTCAAGGATGACATCATCGTGCTCGCGCTGCCGTGAGATAGCGGGACTCGGTTCTAGACTCTGCTGGTCGTGGCATGGGCCCAGTTGCGACGCACTTCCGGAAGTGCGTCGCAACTTGCTCGCCAACACAGAATAGAACCCAGCCGTCTGCGGAGTGCGATTGACATCGGCGCGCCTATTGGGTAAACTAGCGCGCGCAGGGAGTGGATTCCGGGCGCATCCGGCGCTCCCTGTCTGCCTTATCTGATCCGAAGCAGAAAGGACGCACCGATGGACGAGGAATTAGACCTTCGCACCTTTTTCCAGGCGATGGCCCGCCAGTGGCGAATCATCGTCATCATCACCGTCGTGGCCGTGGTCGCCGGAGGGCTGATCGCGCTTCTCTGGCCCCCCGAGTACCAGGCCACCGCCACCGTGGCCGTTGCCAGGCCGCGGTACATCCTGGACTTTGACGAGCGACTGCGATCCCTGTCCGCCGCGAGCGGCGGCACGCTGCCCCTGGGCGTTGTGGCCGCCAACGCCTACGCGTCGCTGGCCACAAACGAGGGCCTGGAGAGCCGCGTCCTCCAGGAACTCGGCTGGCGCATGGACCTGACGGAGTTGGAGAAGCGGATGAAGGTCAAAGCCGACAGCGGGGTGATCCAGTTCACGGGGAAGGACGGCACTCCGCAACACGCGGCGGACCTGGCCAACACGTGGGCGCGGCTGTACGCGGAGCAACTGAACGCGGTGTTCAGTTCGGCCGCGCCGAATATCGCGGCGCTGGAAGGGCAGGTCGCCACGGCGCACGCCGCGCTGCTGAAGGCCGAGCAGGCCCTGGCCGAGTTCCAGGCTCGCAGTCAGATTACCGCGCTGGAGAAACAACTGGAGGCGGCGTCCACCGCCCTGGCCGACAGGTTGGCCCTGGCCGATAGGCTGGGGATGCTGGCGGCGGATGCGCGCGCGCTCCAGAGTCGGCTCAAGGCCCAGCCTGCGGACGCCTCCGCTGTGGCCGGCCAGTTCCAGACGCTGCTCATGGAGGCGCTGGCCGTCAGTCCGCGGCAGGAAATGCCGCTGCAACTGCAGTTCAGCGTGCCGAGCGACGCGCTGGCTTCCATGTCGGCGTCGGAACTCAGCGGCTATCTGGAGCAATTTGCCGCGGCGCTGGACACGCGGAAGCGAGATGCGTTGCAGGAAGCGGACGCGCTGCCGGCCGAGATCGCGCGCATCCAGCAGCAGTTGGAAGCGCAGCGCAACGAGTACGACCGCCTGGTGCTCGCCCGGGATGTGGCCAGGGACACGTATGAGTCGGTGTCGCGCAAGTTGGACGAGGAGAAGGTGCAGGCCGCGCTGGAGGAGCCTGAAGTGAAGGTGGTCGGGCTGGCGGCGGTGCCATCGGAGCCGGTCTGGCCGAAGCCCACGCTGGTGATGGCCCTCGCGCTGGCGGGGGGCGTGGTCATCGGGATTCTGGCCGCGCTGGTGGCCGAGTCGCTCCGACCCCAACACGCCGGTTGACAGGGGGCCGCTTGACGAAGAGGGGCATCCTCAAGGCATCGGTTATACAGATGATTTTCAACGCGGCGGCCATTGGCGTCGCGTTCCTGCGCGAGGTGCTGATCGCCAATTACTTCGGCGCCGGCGCGGAGGCCGACGCGTATCTGGTGGCCTATGCGTTGCCCCTGGTGGTGTACAAGGTGATGACGACCGTGCTGCCCC
>JACIWU010000077.1 GCA_014360805.1 Chloroflexota bacterium | reverse complement strand
AGGTTTTCGGGGAGTACCAGCCGGCGACGATGTGGTGAGAGTAGCCTCTAGCCTTTAGCCCCTCGCCCTTAGCCTTTGGCAAGGAAATGGCATCTGAAGGCCAATGGCTAGAGGCCAGAGGCTAAAGGCTAGAGGCTTGACGGGAGGAAACGATGAACAAAATCGCGCATGTGGGGGTGGCGGTGAAGGATTTGGACGCGGCGCTGGCGCTGTTCCGCGACACGCTGGGCCTGCATGTGGAGTACCGACGCGTCGTGCCCGACCAGGGCGTGGAAATCGTGGGCCTGCGCGTGGGCGAAAGCGAGATTGAACTCCTGCGGCCCACGTCCGACGCAAGCACCGTCGCCCGTTTCCTGGAGAAGCGCGGCGAGGGCATCCACCACATCTGCTTTGAGGTGGACGACGTGGAGGCGACCCTGCGCACCCTGGAGGCGCATGGCTACGAGTTGATTGACAAGACGCCGCGCGTCGGCTCCAACGGACGCAAACTCGCCTTCGTCCACCCCAAGGGCACGCACGGGGTGCTGATTGAATTCTACGAAAAGAAGCCATTGGCCGATAGCCAGTAGCCGATGGCCGTTAGCGTCTGGCTGTCGGCTTTCCTCTTTTAGCTAAAGGCTAATGGCTATAGGCTCATGAGGAGGCGCCATGCCACTACAACGTGGGCTTGTGCAGGTTTATACCGGCGACGGGAAGGGGAAGACGACCGCGGCCCTGGGATTGGCGCTGCGGGCGTCGGGCCACGGCCTTCGCGTGCTCATCATCCAGTTCATGAAGGGCTGGCCTAACTATGGGGAACTCAAGGGCGTGAAGCATCTCCCAGGCGTGGAGTTGCGCCAGTTCGGGCGGGCCGAGTTCGTGGACAAGGACAACCCCGACCCCGCCGACATCCGCATGGCCCACGACGCCCTGCAGGCCGCCGCCCAGGCGCTGGAACGCGGCGAGTGCGACATCCTGATCCTGGACGAGGTCAACGTGGCCCTGGACTTCGGGCTGATCGCGCTGGACGAGGTCCTGCGCCTGCTGGACGCCAAGCCGCCGACAATGGAGTTGGTGCTGACGGGCCGCAACGCCCACCCCGAAATCGTGCGCCGCGCCGATTTGGTAACCGAGATGCTGGACATCAAGCACCCGTATGCGGAGGGGGTGCAGGCGCGGCGGGGGATAGAGTACTAGCGGATGCTGGTTTTTGGCCTTTAGCCTTTGGCCGTTAGCCTTTAGCCGTTGGCCTGAGGCTGGGGAAGGCCGACGGTGCGCGGAGGCAGAATGTGAGGGACTTTCGGAAACTGGAGGTTTGGCGGAGGGCACATGCACTGACCCTGGCGGTCTATGAGGCCACGGCTGCTTTTCCAAAGTCCGAGATGTACGGGCTGACAAGCCAGTTGCGGCGAGCCTGTTCTTCTATCCCCGCCAACATCGCCGAGGGTTGTGGCAGGGGCGGCGACACCGAAAAGGCCCGATTCGTACAGATCGCCATGGGATCGGCCAGCGAGGCAGAGTATCACCTTTTGCTTGCGCGCGACCTTGGCTTCATGGACAACTCCACCTATGAAGATTTGGTGGACGAGTTGTACGAGGTGAAGAAAATGCTCGTATCGTTCCATCAGACCCTACTTGAAGACAAACGCTAAAGGCCAAAGGCTAACGGCCAAAAGCCTGTGGCAGGAGGTAACACATGTTTGACAAAAAGCACCTGGATGCGATTGAGGCCGACCGCAAACGCTGGGAAGAGACCACTTTGAAGGACTCGCTTCGCCGCCTGCCCGAATGTCGCGAGAAGTTCATCACCATCTCGGGCGAGCCGGTGCAGCGCCTGTACACGCCCGCCGACATCGCCGACGTGGACTTCAACCGCGACATCGGCTGGCCGGGCGAGCTCCCGTTCACGCGCGGCGTCCACCCTACCATGTACCGTAGCCGCCTGTGGACCATGCGCATGTTCGCGGGGTTCGGCACGGCCGAGGAGACCAACGCGCGGTTCAAGTACCTGCTGAAGCACGGCGAGACGGGGCTTTCCGTGGCCTTTGACATGCCCACGCTCTACGGCTACGACACCGACGCGCCTGAAGCCGCCGGCGAGTTCGGCAAGTGCGGGGTGGCCGTGTCGTCGCTGGCCGACATGGAAATCCTGTTTGACGGCATCCCCATGGGCGAGATCACCACGTCCATGACCATCAACGCGCCCGCCGCCGTCATCTGGGCCATGTACCTGGTGGCCGCCGAGAAGCAGGGCTGGGAAATGGAGCAACTGGGCGGCACCATCCAGAACGACATCCTGAAGGAGTACATCGCCCAGAAGGAGTTCCTATTCCCGCCCAAACCGTCCATGCGGCTCATTGTGGACACGATAGAGTTCGGCAGCAAGCACGTGCCCAAGTGGAACACCATCTCCATCAGCGGCTACCACATCCGCGAGGCGGGCGCCACGGCGGCGCAGGAGTTGGCCTTCACCCTGGCCGACGGGATGACCTACGTGGAGTGGGCGATGCAGCGCGGGCTGGACGTGGACGAGTTCGCGCCGCGCCTGTCGTTCTTCTTCAACGCGCACATGGACTTCTTTGAGGAGATCGCCAAGTACCGCGCGGCGCGGCGCATCTGGGCCAAGGTCATGCGCGACAAGTTCGGGGCCAAGAACCCCCGCTCGTGGTGGCTGCGGTTCCATACGCAGACCGCCGGTTGCAGCCTGACGGCCCAGCAGCCCGAGAACAACATCGTCCGCACGGCGCTGGAAGCCCTGTCGGCGGTGCTAGGCGGGACGCAATCGCTGCACACCAACTCCATGGACGAGGCGCTGGCCTTGCCGTCGGAGAAGGCCGTTACCATCGCCCTGCGCACGCAGCAGATCATCGCCCACGAGTCGGGGGTAGTCAACACGGTGGATCCGCTGGCGGGCAGTTTTTTCGTGGAGGCGCTGACCAACCGCATGGAGCAGGAGGCCAACCGCTACTTCCGCGAGATTGAGTCGCTGGGCGGCGTGTTGCCCGCCATAGAGAAGGGCTACTTCCAGCGGCAGATCGCCGAGTCGGCCTACCGCTACCAGCGCGAGATTGACACCAAGGCGCGGGTCGTGGTGGGCGTCAACGAGTACGTGGCCGAGGAGCCGCTGGAGATTCCGCTGCTGGAGATGGACAGGGAGGGCGAGCGGCGGCAGATCGCGCGCCTGCAGCGGGTGCGGGCCGAGCGCAACAACGAGGCGGTGAGCCAGAAACTGGCCGCGCTGGAAGAGGCGGCGAGGGGCACGCAGAACCTGATGCCGTTCATCATAGACGCCGTGCGCGAATACGCCACGCTGGGCGAAATCTGCGACGTATTCCGCAAGGTGTTTGGGGAGTATCGCGAGCCGGTGTATTTCTAGCCTTTGGCCGTTAGCCTTTAGCCTGCTGCGAATCCACAAGTCACCCGGAACGGTTCTGCCAGCAGAGCGGAAGGCTGTGGCAGGGGCAAGGCGAAGACTGCAATGGACTTTTTCGGAAAAGTCTAGAGTCAAGAGCATACTCGTGTCCTTTCACCAAACCCTGCGAGATTGGAAAGACCAACCGCCAAAGGCTGACTGCTAACGGCTAATGGCCAAAGGCTGACCGCTGACGGCTGACTGCGGAATGCCACATGGAGGGTGCAATGCCAGAAGAGAAGATCCGTATCCTGATTGCCAAGCCCGGCCTGGACGGGCACGACCGAGGCGCGAAAGTCATCGCCCGCGCCCTGCGCGACGCCGGCATGGAGGTCATCTACACCGGCCTGCGCCAGACGCCGGAGATGATCGTGGAGGCCGCGCTGCAGGAGGACGTGGACGCCATCGGCCTGTCCATCCTGTCGGGCGCGCACATGACCCTGTTCCCCCGCGTCATCCAGTTGCTCAAGGAGAAGGGGCTGGAGGATGTCCTGGTCTTCGGCGGGGGCATCATCCCCGACCAGGACGTGCCGGAACTGAAGCGGCTGGGCGTGCGGGGCATCTTCGGGCCGGGCACGTCCACCGACACCATCGTGGAGTTCGTGCGCGAGGAGATTCGGCGGCACCGAGCCGGGGAGCCTCGCCAGTGAGCCGGTCTTCGCCAGAGCAACTGGCTGCGGGGGTTTCGGCGGGCGACGCGCGCGCACTGGCCCGCCTCATCTCCCTAGTGGAGGATGAGCATCCATCGGCCCGCGCGGCGCTGGCTGCGTTGTATGCCCGCACAGGCCGCGCGCATCTGGTGGGCATCACCGGCGCGCCGGGCACCGGCAAGAGCACGCTGGTCAACGAGATGGCGAAGGTGTACCGCCGCCGCGGCCTGACGGTGGGCATCGTGGCGGTGGATCCCACCAGCCCCTTCAGCGGCGGCGCGATCCTGGGCGACCGCGTCCGCATGCGCGAACTGGCGGGCGACCCGGGCATCTTCATCCGCAGCATGGCCACGCGGGGCAGCCTGGGCGGTCTGGCGCGGGCCACGTCCGACGTGGTGAAGGTGCTGGACGCGGCCGGCTACGATCGCGTGCTGATTGAGACGGTGGGCGCGGGCCAAGCCGAGGTGGACATTGCCAAGACCGCCCACACGACCATCGTCGTGGAGGCGCCCGGGTTTGGCGACGACATCCAGGCCATCAAGGCCGGAATCCTGGAAATCGCCGACGTGTTCGCCGTCAACAAGGCCGACCGGGAAGGGGCCGATTCTACCGTAACCGCCCTGGAGATGATGCTGGACCTGAACGGCGGCGAGCCGGGGTGTTGGCGTCCGCCCATCGTCAAGACGGTCGCCATCCGCGGCGACGGCGTGCCCGAACTGGTGGACCGAGTGGAGGCCCACTACGATCACCTGCGGCAGAGCGGTCTCCTCGCCCGCAAGGAGGAGGAACGGGTGCGGGACGAACTGGTGGCGCTGGTGCAGCACGAACTGACCGAGGCGCTGCTGGCGTCCCTGCGTCCCGGCGAACTGGACGAATGGGTGCAGCGCGTGGCCCGTCGCGAGGCCGACCCCTACACCGCCGCCCGGAATTTGGTGCACCGCAGAGACTGCTGAGACCGCAGAGAAAAGAGCAAAGAAACTACCAAGTCACCAAGTAGAGACCTGTTCTTCTTTTGGTACCTTTTGCTTCTCCGCGTTCTCTGTGATCTCTGCGGTGAAGGTCTTTTTGTTCGTTTCCATTCGCGGATAATCCCTCTTGTGAGGCTGTGATGCGGCTCATCTTTGTGCGGCATGGCGAATCGGTGTGGAATCATGAGGGGCGGGTGCAGGGCATCGCCGACCCGCCCCTGAGCGAGCGCGGACGCGCGCAGGCGGCGCTTGTCGCCGAGCGAATTGCGCGGGAGTTTCGTCCCGCGGCAGTGTACGCGAGCGCGCTGCAACGGGCGACGGAAACAGGGCGGATCATCGCCGAGCGGCTGGGCCTGCCGCTGAACGTGGACGCCCGCCTGAACGAGTACGACATCGGCGCGCTGACCGGGCTGAAGGATGCCGAAGTCGCCGAGCAGTACCCCGACATCTGGACGCGGTGGGAGATGGACGTGCAATGGGTTCCCATCCCAGGCGAGGAGGGACTTCACCGCTTCCTGGATCGGATCACGCGGGCCATGGATGAAATCATCGCGGCGCACCCGGGCGATGTGGAGGTAGTCGTCGTAACCCACGGCGGCGTGATGGCGCTGTACCTGGGCGACCTCGTCGGCCTGAACCCGCGCCAGCGCATGCCGTGGCGGTTTGACAACGCGTCCATCTCCATCGTGGAGCCGGAGGGGGTCCGGCCGCGCATTGTACGGCTGAACGACGTGGGACATATGAGGGGGAACGTGTGACAGATTTGCGCGATCCCGGTAGTGTCCATCGTCGGTCTATCCGTCTCAAGGGCTATGACTATGCCCAGCCGGGCGCGTACTTCGTTACGATCTACACCCAGAACCGCCTATGCCTCGTTGGCGACGTCAGAGAGGGCAAAATGCACCTCAATGCGGCAGGCTCCATGGTTGCGCGTTGGTGGGCCGAATTGGCAAGCAAATTCCCAATGGCCCGACCGGACGATTGCGTGGTGATGCCCAATCATTTCCACGGCATCGTCATAATCGTAGGGGCAGACCTAGGTGTCTGCCCCAACCTAGGTGTCTGCCCCAACCCAGTCTGCCCTGCCGGCGTGCAGGGCGCACACGTCGGCGCGCCCCTACCGGAAATCATCCAATGGTTCAAAACCATGACGACCAATGAATACATCCGCGGGGTGAAGGAATTCGGCTGGCCGCGTTTCCCGAACCGTTTGTGGCAGCACAACTACTACGAACACATCATCCGCAACGAAGGCGAACTGAGCCGTATTCGCAGGTACATTGCAGAGAACCCCCTGAAATGGGCGCTTGATCGCGAAAACCCTGCGTGTCGTGGAAAGGGCCTGTGATGTCCCCCATCCTCATCTCCGGCCTCATCAACGTAGAGACCACCCTGCGCGTGGACGGGTTCCCGCTGGAATACGCGCCGGTGCGGTATCCGTTCTTCGGCATCAACTCTACCGTGTGCGGCGTGGGCTACAACATCGCCAAGGCGCTGGCGACGCTGGGGGATGCCGTGCGGCTGGTGTCCATCATCGGCGAGGACGCCGCCGGGGCGCTGGCGCGGCACGCGCTCGCCGCCGATGCCATCTCGGACGAGTTTGTCATCGCGGGCGCGCCCCACACCGCCCAGTCGGTCATCCTCTACGACCCCGACGGGCGGCGGCAGATTCACGTGGACCTCAAGGACATCCAGGAGCGCGCCTACCCCGAAGCCCTGTTTGACCGCGCCGCGCAGGGGTGCGACCTGGCCGTGCTGTGCAACATCAACTTCTCCCGCCCCTTCCTCCGCAAGGCGCGGGCAATGGGCATGACCGTCGCAACGGACGTCCACGCCATCGCCGACCTGGACGACGCCTACAATCGCGACTTCATGGCCGCGGCGGACATCCTGTTCATGAGCGACGAGCGGCTGCCATGCGGGCCAGAGGAGTGGGCGCGGCAGGTGATGAGCCGCTATGGGCCGCAGGTCGTCGTCATCGGGCTGGGGGCGCGGGGCGCGCTGCTGGCCGTCCGCGGCGGCGCGATGGAGCGCATCCCCGCCGTCCGCACCCGGCCTGTGGTCAACACCATCGGCGCGGGCGACGCGCTGTTCGCGTGCTTTGTCCACTATTACCGCAAAACCCGCGATCCCTACGAGGCCCCGCGCAAGGCCGTGGTCTTCGCATCGTACAAGATCGGCGAATCGGGCGCAGCCGAAGGGTTCCTTACCGAGGCCGAACTGGAGCGCCTGTGCGCCGGGGGCCACTCCGTTCACCACCGAGGCCGCGGAGAATAGGAATACACCTGGCCCTGCCTGCGTCCTCACCGGCGAGATGCGGCGCAAGTTGCCAATTTGCCCCGCGGTGGTAGAATGGACGGCGCATTTCAATCTCGTCCTAGAGGAATGAGGAAAGATGGATGTGATCCAGATTCTGCTGTTCTTGCTCTTGGGGCTCGTCGCCGGCGTGTTGAGCGGGCTGGTGGGAATCGGCGGCGGCACCATCATCATCCCCGTGCTGGTCTTCCTGTTCGGGTTCACGCAGCACAAGGCCCAGGGCACCACGCTCGCCCTCATGGTCCCGCCCATCGGCATCCTGGCAGCGTGGACGTACTACAAGCAGGGGTTTGTGGACATTCGCGCGGCCGTGCTCATCGTGCTGGGGTTTTTCCTCGGCGGGCTTCTCGGCGCGCGCGTCGCCGTGGGCATCCCCGACGCTGTGCTGCGGAAGGTATTCGGGGTTTACCTGCTCGTCGTCGCCGCGCAGATGTTTTTCGGCAAGAGTTAGAGGCCTTTGCGCGAAAGGGGGAAACGCTATGAAAATGAGACCCATCGGCTCCAACGTGTACCTGTTAGGGGCGGTGGACTGGGACAGGCGGCTGTTTGACTCGCTGATTCCGCTCCCCGACGGCACGAGTTACAACGCCTACCTGGTGCGCGGCAGCGAGAAGACGGCGCTGCTGGACACCGTGGACCGCGCCATGACCGAGGTCCTGATGGCGCAACTGGCCGACGTGCCCAAGGTGGACTACGTCGTGGCCCACCACGCCGAACAGGATCATTCGGGCGCCATCCCCGCCGTGCTGGCGAAATACCCGGATGCGCGGGTCATCGCCACGCCCAAGGGCAAGGACATGCTGATGGATTTGCTCTTCATCCCGGAGGAGCGATTCATCACCGTGGGCGACGGCGAGACGCTTTCGCTGGGCGACAAGACGCTGCAATTTGTCCACGCGCCCTGGGTGCATTGGCCCGAGACCATGGTTACGTACTTGGCCGAGGATCGGATTCTGTTCTCGTGCGACTTCTTCGGCTCGCACATCGCCACCAGCGACGTGTACGTAACCGACGAGGGGCGCGTGCGCGAGGCGGCCAAGCGGTATTTCGCCGAGATCATGATGCCGTTCCGCGCCATCATCGCAAAGAACCTGGAGAAAGTGAGGGCGCTGGACGTCGGCATGATTGCGCCCAGCCACGGCCCTATCTACGATTGGCCCGGGTTCATCCTGGATGCCTACGATGAGTGGGTTTCGGGCGAGCCGAAGAACGTGGCTGTAGTGGCCTATGTCTCCATGCACGGCAGCACGCAGAAGATGGTGGAGTTCCTTGTGAGCGCGCTGGTGGAGCGGGGCGTGCGCGTGGAGCAGTTCAGCCTGCCGGTTACGGACATCGGCAAACTGGCGATGGCACTGGTGGATGCCGCCACGCTCGTGGTGGGCACGCCGACGGTGCTGGTGGGGCCGCATCCCGCTGCGGTGTACGCGGCGTACCTGGCGAACGCCATCCGCGCCAAGGCGAAGTTCGCCACGGTCATCGGCTCGTATGGCTGGGGCACCAAGGCGGTGGAGACCATCGCGGGGATGATCCCCAACCTGAAGGCCGAAATCCTGCCGCCGGTGTATTGCAAGGGGCATCCGCGCGAGGCGGACTTTGAGGCGCTGCGCGCGCTGGCCGACACGATCGCGGCTAAGCACGCGGAACTGGGGCAGGGGTAGTCCGTGCGGCGAAGGCGCTACCCCATCCTGGAATTTGACCCCGCGCGCGAGGCGGTGATCCATCCCAGCAACGTGGTCGCGCCTGCCGACGTGCCGGCGCGGTGCGTCGTGTGCTTCTTCCGCGAGGTACTGGTCGGGCTGGAGCAGGGCGGGCAGGCCCGCCGCGTCGCCTGCTTCCGGAGCGAAATCGGAGAGATTCCCGTGTACGCGGTGGACATGGACGGAGAGCCGGTGGCGACGTTTCAGCCCGGGGTGGGCGCGTCCCTGTCCGCGGCGCTGCTGGAGCAGGCCATCGCGCTGGGCTGCCGCAAGTTCATCGCGTGCGGCGGCGCGGGCGTGCTCCGGCGCGACATCGCCGCCGGTCATCTGGTTGTGCCCACATCCGCCGTGCGCGATGAGGGCACGTCGTACCACTACCTGCCGCCCGGACGCGAAGTCGCGGCCAGCCCGGAGGCGGTTGCCGCTGTGGAGCGCGCGCTCCAAAGGCGGGGCGAGCCCTACCTCACCGGCAAGACGTGGACGACCGACGCCCCCTACCGCGAAACGCGGGACAAGGTGCGCATGCGCCGGGCTGAAGGATGCCTCACGGTGGAAATGGAGGCCGCGGCCTTCTTCGCAGTGGCGCAGTTTCGGGGCGTGCCGTTCGCGCAAATCCTGTACGGCGGCGACGATGTCAGCGGCGCGGAGTGGGACCCGCGAGGCTGGCACAGGCGGACCACGGTGCGCGAAAACCTGTTCTGGCTGGCCGCGGAGGCGTGCGTGGAGATGTAACCCTTGCCCCACGTTGGGGGGCGCCTTACGTCGCGCTAGATGAGCGCCGAACGCTTCTGCTTGGGGCGGGCGGGCTTGTCGCCGGTGAGCGACGCGCCGCAGCGGGTGCAGAACCGCTTGTTCCAGGGGAGCAGGTACCCGCACTTGGGGCAAGTGATGGGCTGGTACTCGCCCAGGGGCGCGCCGCACGCCGAGCATTTGGGTTGGCCCACGGGGTTGCCCACGCCGCAATATGGGCAAACGACCTGCTTGAGTTCCGGCGGGATTCCCAGTCTGCCGCCCACCGAATGGCAGTACTGGTCAATGACCTCCCACACCTGATTGCGCAGGGCCAGCCAGTCCACGTTACGCGCCACGTTGTCCAGTTCGCCCAGCAGGTACCAGGGGTTGATGAGGGCCATGATGCCGGTCCTGGCCAGGTCGGCTGCGATGCCGATCCACTTCTGCTGGCCCATGGTAACCGTGATGCTGTCCTCGTCCTGGACGACGCCGACGGTGAGCGCGGTCGCCGGATCCGACGGCTCCACGGGCCGATTCCCGATCTGAACCAGGATGCGGGTGCGGTCGCCTGTCATCTGGGCGCGCGTTGTCGGGGTCTGGAAATGCGCCACCAGGGCGCGGGCGAGTCCCTCGGCGGAGATTTTGCCCCAGTAGGTGCGCGCGTCGGGTTGTTGGTCGCTTCCCAGAATAGAACTGAGCGTTGTCATGGCTTCAGTATAGCATGGATTCGTGGGGTGTCAACCTGGGATTCGCATTTGACACCCCCTGCCGCCCATGCTATAATCCGCGCAACAACCGAACAGCAAAGACGCCGAACAGGAGGAGTAGGCGCGCGGATGCTGGTAGAGAAGAGGGGTCGCCGGCTGAAAGCCCCTCGCAGCGGAAACCGCCGAAGGTCGCCTGGGAGTCGGGCCGCCGAACCGATGGCAAGTAAGCGGCCCCGGGTCCGCCCGTTATAGCCCAAGAGCGTCCGCCGCGATGCGTTCGCGGCTGGAAGCAAGGTGGTACCGCGGAAGGTTGGCCCCTTTCGTCCTTGTGGCGAAGGGGGTTTGTTTTTTATGGAGCCATTAGCCGTTAGCCTTTGGCCTTTAGCCATGAGCCTTTAGCCTTCAGCCGTTAGCCTTTGGCTGCTAGCGCAGGGCTGTGGGCCAATGGCTAGAGGCTAACGGCTAATGGCCAGTGGCCGATTTCAGATGTTGGAGGTGAACCCATGAGCCCCAAGGAAATGCCGAAAACCTACGACCCGACCGCCACCGAGGAGCGCCTCTACAAATGGTGGGAGTCGCAGGGCTATTTCCGCCCGCGCATAGACCCGGCGAAGCAGCCCTGGACCATCACCATGCCGCCGCCCAACGTTACCGGCGCGCTCCACCTGGGCCACGCTATCACCGCCGCCATTGAGGACCTGATGACGCGCTGGCACCGTATGCGCGGCGAGCCGACGCTGTTCCTCCCCGGCTCGGACCACGCGGGCATCGCCACGCAGAACGTGGTGGAGCGCGAACTGGCGAAGCAGGGCATCTCCCGTCATGACCTGGGCCGCGAGAAATTCATAGAGAAGTGCTGGGAGTGGAAGCACGTCTACCACCGCCGCATCACCGACCAGCACCGCAAACTCGGCGTCTCGTGCGATTGGGAGCGCGAACGCTTCACGCTGGACGAGGGCCTGTCGCGCGCCGTGCGCACCGCTTTCGTGCGCCTGTACGAGCGCGGCCTCATCTATCGCGGCACCTACCTGGTCAACTGGTGCCCGCGCTGCACCTCGGCCATCTCGGACCTGGAGGTGGAGCACGAGGAGCAGGCCACCCACCTGTGGTACGTGCGCTATCCCCTGCTGAATGACGACTGGAGCGGACCGCGACACGAGTGGGGCAGTGGGCGCTGGGCCGAGGGCGCTACGGAGTACATCCAGGTGGCCACCACCCGCCCCGAGACCATCCTGGGCGACACAGCCGTCGCCGTCAACCCCAACGACGAGCGCCACGCCGGCCTCATCGGGCGGCAGGCCGTCCTGCCTGCCATCGGCCGCGTCATCCCCATCATCGGCAGCCTGACGGTGGACACGGCCTTCGGCACCGGCGCGGTCAAGGTAACCCCCGCCCATGACCCCACCGACTACGAAATCGGCCTTCAGCACGGGCTGGAAGCCCCCATCGTCATGGACGAGGAAAGCCGCATGAACGAACTGGCCGGCCCCTACCAGGGCCAGGACCGATTTGAGTGCCGCCGCAACCTGGTGGCCGACCTGGACAAGGAGGGCCTGCTCGTCAAGATTGAGCCGTACACCCATGCGGTGGGCACGTGCCAGCGCTGTCACACCATCGTTGAGCCGCGCATCTCCACCCAGTGGTTCGTGCGCATCAAGCCCCTGGCCGAGCCGGCGCTTCAGGCCGTCCAGGATGGCCGCATCCGCATCGTGCCCGAACGCTTCGTCAAAATCTACACCAACTGGATGGAGAACATCCGCGACTGGTGTATTTCGCGCCAACTGTGGTGGGGGCATCGCATCCCCGTCTGGTACTGCGACGACTGCGGCGCGCAAACGACGGGCCTTACGGATCCGACGGCGTGCGGCTCCTGCGGGAGCAAGAACATCCGCCAAGACCCCGACGTGCTGGACACGTGGTTCTCGTCGGGCCTTTGGCCCTTCTCCACGCTGGGCTGGCCCGACGACACCGAGGACATGCGCTACTTCTACCCGACCACGGTGCGCGAGACCGGCTACGACATCCTGTTCTTCTGGGTGGCGCGGGAGATCATGCTCGGCCTGGCGATGACCGGCGAAGTGCCCTACCGCGTCGTGTACCTGCACGGCCTGGTGCGCAACGCCCAGGGCAAGAAGATCTCCAAGTCCATGCCCGACGCCGACAAGTACGACCCGCTCAACGTGATTGACGAGTACGGCGCCGACGCGCTGCGCTTCACCCTGGTTACCGGCAGCACGCCCGGCCAGGACATGAAACTCTCGCCCGAACGCATCGCGTCCAACCGCAACTTCGCCAACAAGATTTGGAACGCGGCGCGGTTCGTGCTGTCCAACCTGGGCGACGAACCACCGGCGCCGGATCCCTGGGCGCTCGCGCTGGAGCCGGTGGATCGGTGGATTCTCAGCCGCCTGAGCCGCCTCATCTCCGACGTCAACCGGCTGATGGAGGACTACCAGTTCGGCGAGGCAGGCCGCCAAATCTACGACTTCCTCTGGGGCGAGTACTGCGACTGGTACATTGAGGCCACCAAGCCGCGCCTGTACGCAGAGGCCGAGAATCCGCGGATAACCTCAAGGCAGGCGGCGCTGTCGGTGCTGGTGTACGTGCTGGAGCGCGCCCTGCGCCTGCTGCACCCGTTCATGCCGTTCGTAACCGAGGAGATATGGCAGAACCTGCCCCATGAGGGCGAGGCGCTCATCATCGCGCCGTGGCCCGAACCCGGCCCTCGCGACGAGGCCGCCGAGCGGGAGATGGGCGCGCTGATGGACGCCATCCGCGCCATCCGTAACGCCCGCGCCGAGTACAACGTGGAGGCCGGCAAGCCGATAGAGGCGCACATCGCCGCCGGATCCTTCTACGAGACTTTCGCGGCGCAGCGCGACATCCTGGTGCGCCTGGCGCGGCTGGACCCACAGCGGCTGGAACTGGCCCCTGCCCTGGCCCGCCGACCCGACAAGGCGCTGGCCCTGATGTTCCCGGGCGTGGAGGTGTACCTGCCGCTGGCCGGCATGGTGGACGTGGACAAGGAGCGTGCGCGGCTCACGAAGGAGTTGGAACGCGTCGCCGCCGACATCGCGCGCTCCGAGAAACTCCTGGCCAACGAGGGGTTCGTCCGCAAAGCGCCGGAGGACGTGGTGGAGGAGGAGCGGGAGAAACTGGCCGCCCTGCGCGACCGCAAGACGCGCCTGGAGGAACAGGTGCGCGTGCTGGGGGCCTAGTCGCGTTTCGCGGCGGGGGAACCCCCTCACATCCCCCTGGCCCACGTCCGCCTCGTTCCCTCTCCCGCCGGGAGAGGGCGAGGGTGAGGGATGCAGCCCGCAGGGCTTCGCCCCTTCAGCCCGATGCTTCGGCGTCGGGCGGGCGCTCCAAGCGCACCTCACCCCCAGCCTTCGGCTTCCCCCTCTCCGCCAGCTTCAGGGGCGGACAGGCAGGGGGAGGGGATCTTTTCAGAAAGCAAATAATGTGGCATGATGTCCCCCACAACCCCACACAAGGCGAAAGGAGACATCATGCCACGGACTGAAGTATACCACGA